>CAMEWZ010000024.1 GCA_945946745.1 uncultured Clostridia bacterium
ATGTTGTAGGTGTTGAACATATCCCGCTCCGGGATGTTGCCCCACTTGGCGATGAGGTCGAAGATGGGCAGAACCTTGACCTTGGACTTGTCAATTTTCGCGCACAGACCGTCGGGGATGGATCGGGGGATGTTTTCGTAGAAGCCGCCGCCGGTAATGTGGGAAATGCCCTTCACATCCACCTGCTCCAGCAGCGCCAGCACAGGCTTGACGTAAATTTTGGTGGGCGTCAGAAGGGCCTGGGCAATGGTCTGGCCGCCCAGTTCCTCCCGGGGGATGTACAGCTCGGGGTTGTTGTTGTCAATATCGAACACCTTCCGGCACAGGGAAAAGCCGTTGCTGTGAATGCCGGTGGAGGGCAGGGCGATGACCACATCCCCTGCCGCCATACGGGTGTTGTCGATGATCTTCTTCTTGTCCACGATGCCCACGGCGAAGCCCGCCAGGTCGTAATCCTCCACAGGCATCATGCCAGGGTGCTCGGCAGTCTCGCCGCCGATCAGCGCCGCCCCGGACTGGACGCAGCCCTCGGCTACGCCGCCCACGATCTCCGCGATCTTTTCGGGGACGTTTTTTCCGCAGGCGATGTAGTCCAGGAAGAACAGGGGCTTCGCGCCCACGCAGATGATATCGTTGACGCACATGGCCACGCAGTCGATGCCGATGGTGTCGTGCTTGTCCATGAGGATGGCCAGCTTCACCTTGGTGCCGCAGCCGTCGGTGCCGGAAACCAGCACCGGCTCCTCCATGCCCGCGATGGGCAGGCCAAAGCAGCCACCGAAGCCGCCCACATCGTCCAGGCAGCCTTCATTCCGGGTGCGGGCAACGTGCTTTTTCATCAGCTCCACAGCCTTGTAGCCCGCGGTGATGTCCACACCCGCGGCGGCATAGCTGGCGGAGAAGGAATTTTTGTGATCCATAGATATAAGCTCCTTTTCAGCGCGATTATTTGTAGGGCGGAGTCATGACTCCGCCGATCAGGTGGTTCATTCCGCGCGGCTGCGGGAAAGGGGACGCTGCCGATCCGCATGATTGCAGCCTGGTTCAAAATGGGAAGCGGGTCGGCGGGGTCATGACCCCGCCCTACGCACACGATCTTTTGAAGGGTATCGAACCGAGCGGTACCCAGGAGTGTAACGAATATTGCCCAGCCGAGCACGCATGATCAGCGGCCAATGGCCGCCGCTCACTCTTCGCCCGTCCAGCAGTAGGTGCAAACCTTGTCCCGATCCAGGCCGATGGCCTCCAGCAGGCCGTCCAGGGTCTGGTAGCCCAGGGAGTCAAAGCCCATTTCCTGGCAGATGGCTTCCAGCATGGACTTGCCCCGGGGGGTGGTGCCGTCGGCGTACTCACTCAGATGCTGCTGGCCCACGTTGCCCTCCAGGTTCTGGATGGTCTTGCGGGTGAGCAGCTCCATTTCGGACTTGCTGCTGGAGAAGTTCAAATACTTGCAGCCATACATGATGGGCGGGCAGGCGGAGCGCATATGCACTTCCTTGGCGCCGGACTTGTACAGGAAATCCACCGTCTCCCGCAGCTGGGTGCCCCGGACGATGGAGTCGTCCACCAGCAGCAGCTTTTTACCCTCGATCAGCTCCGGCACAGGGATCTGCTTCATTTCCGCCACCAGGTTCCGAACCTCCTGGTTGGAGGGCATGAAGGAGCGGGCCCAGGTGGGGGTGTACTTGACAAAGGGCCGGGCGAAGGGCTTATGGGAATAATTGGAATAGCCAATGCCATGGGGCAGACCAGAATCCGGAACACCCGCCACATAGTCCACATCCGGCATGGTTCCGTTCTTTTCCTCTTCCCGGGCCATGATCTCACCATTGCGGTTACGCATGACCTCCACATTGACCCCTTCATAGTTGGAGTTGGGATAGCCGTAGTAGCTCCACAGGAAGGCGCAGATTTTCATCTTGTCTCCGGGGGCGGAGAGTTGGGTATGGCCGTCGGCGGTGACCCGGACGATCTCGCCGGGGCCTAAGTTGTAGCAAGGCTGATACCCCAGCTTCTGGCAGGCAAAGGATTCCATGGCGGCGCAGCAGCCCTTCTCCCCCTGGGCAATGACGATGGGCAGGCGGCCCATCTTGTCCCGGGCGGCGATCAAGCCGTCCTTGTCCAGGATCATAATGGTGCAGGAGCCTTCGATCACCGCCTGGGCATAGCGGATGCCGTCCACCAGATTGTCGCACCGGTTGATGAGGGCAGCGGTCAGCTCCGTGGAATTGACCTTGCCGGAGGACATAGCCATGAACTGGTAGCCCGGGCCGGAGAAGGTCTTTTCCACCAGCTCCTCCGCGTTGTTGATGATACCCACCGTGGCAATGGCAAACATTCCCAAATGGCTGCGAACCAGCAGGGGTTGGGGGTCGGTATCGGAGATGCAGCCCAAGCCCATGTTGCCGTCCATTTTTTCCAGATCCGCTTCAAATTTGGTACGGAAGGGAGTGTTCTCAATGTTGTGGATCTGACGCTGAAAGCCCTTTTCGGCATCATAGAAGGTCAGACCGCCCCGCTTGGTGCCCAAATGGGAATGATAGTCCGTGCCAAAGAAAACGTCGTACTTGCAGTTTTTACGGGACACCGCCCCGAAGAAACCACCCATAAATGCAACCTCCTTTGAAAGCTTACGCGAAGAACAGCTGATTCAGCGTCATGGGGTCGATATACTTGCCGTCCTTGTAGACCCGCATGTTTCCGGACGCGATTTCGTCGATCAGCATGACCTCGCCCTGGGCATTGTAGCCAAACTCGAATTTGATGTCGTACAGATCCAGGCCCTTTTCCTTCAGGTCATCGGCCACGATCTTGGTGATGGCCTGGGTCTGGGCCTTCAGAGAATCGTACTGCTCCGCAGTCATAACTCCCAGGGTCACCAGGCCGTCCTTCGTAACCAAGGGGTCGCCCAAAGCATCATTTTTAAAGGTCGTCTCCACATAGGCAGGCAGATCCTGGCCCTCGGTGCAGTACTGGCAGTAGCGGCGGTAGAAGGAGCCCACCGCCTTATAGCGGCAGATGACCTCCAGGCCCTTGCCGAACACCTTCGCGGGCAGCACCTCCATGGTGGTGTCGTCCAAATTGGCGGAAACATAGTGGGTGCGGATCCCGGCGGCGTTGATTTTCTCGAAGAAGTAGATGCTCATCCGCAGGTTGACATCGCCCACCCCCGCAATGGTCAAGCCCACGCTGTTCTCACCGGGGTCAAACACGCCGTCCTTTCCGGTGCAGTCGTCCTTGAACTTCAGCAGGCAGTTGCCGTTGGGCAGTGCATAAACGTTTTTGGTTTTTCCGGTGTACAGCAGCTTCAGGTTTTCCATTCTAATTTACCTCCAAATCATAGTTGCCAAATTGATACGCATCAGAAGCACAGGGTGACCAAGCCCCATGCCGGTTTACTGATCCTTGTTCAGCTCCGCCGCCAGGGCGGCGTCCTTTTCCAGTACCTTCCGGGCATCGGCCTGGCGCTTCTCGTCCAGGCGGGCAGCCAGAGCGCTGTCCTCCACCGCCAGGATCTGAGCAGACAGCAAAGCGGCATTCACGCCTCCGTTGATGGCAACGGTAGCCACAGGGATACCGGAGGGCATCATCACAGTGGAAAGAAGGGCGTCAATGCCGTCGAGACAGGTGGACTTGCAGGGAATGCCGATTACTGGCAGGGTGGTGTTGGCAGCAATGGCGCCAGCCAGGTGCGCCGCCATACCGGCTGCGGCGATGAGCACGCCAAAGCCGTTTTCCCGCGCGCCGCGGGCAAAATCCCGTGCTTCGTCCGGGGTGCGGTGGGCGGAATAGATGTGACATTCATAGGGAATTTCCAGGGATGCCAGGGTGTCCATGGTCTTGCGCAGGATCGGCAGATCGCTGTCGCTGCCCATGATGATACCAACTTTTTTCACGATGTTACCTCCTTCATGGCAAACAAAAAGGGCGCACTTCCCCCTAAAAGCGGAAAGTGTGCCCAGACGGTCGGCGAAAAATATGCCCTTACTCCATGTGGTGCTCCACGAATCCGTCAGTCATAAGGGTTTGCGAATATTACAGGCTTATTATACCATCCGGAAGGAATACCGTCAATTCGCAGAAAGACAATTTCTGCTCTTTTTTGCGGGGGAAAGCATGTATATCTTGCCAAGGGCATTACCCATTGCCCGCTGCCGTCCCAGCGGCACAGCAGCGCTCGATCTTGTCCGCCGCCCCCGCCACGCCGGAACAGGCACGGAAGCCCGCCGCGATGGTTCGGGCGTTTTCCCCATAGGTGGGCGTGTTCAGAACCGTCTCCACCGCTGCCCGGATGGCCTCCGGGGTGGTTTGCTTCAGCCGCAGTCCCGCGCCCAGCTGCTCCACCCGGGCCGCCACGCCGCCCTGCTCCGTGGTCTTGGGCAGCATCACCAGGGGTACGCCGAAGTACAACCCTTCACTGGCGCTGTTCATGCCGCAGTGGGTCAGAAATACGTCCGCCTGTTCCAGCACGCCGATCTGGTCTACTGTGGGATAGACCTCCACATGTTCCGGCAGTTCCCCAATGGCGGTAAGGGCCACTTGATTGCCAACAGAAAGAATCACTTGATAGGGAGAATCCTTCAGTGCGGCAATGCAGCTGCGATACAATGGCAGCATATCGTTGTTCACCGTCCCCATGGAGATGTACACCAGCTTCTCCCGCTTCTTTTCCACCGGGCAGGCCACCGGTCGGATGGAGGGGCCGACGAAGGCGTACTTATCCGAAAAGGTCTCCGAACAGGGCTGGAACTGGGGCGAGGTATACACAATGGTATCGGTATTGTCATCGCTGGCGAGGATGTCCAGGATATTTTTCACCGGGTAGCCACGCTCCTGGAGCCGTTTGATCTGGCGGCTGACCTTTCCCATGGAAACGAGCATGGAAAACAGTTCCTTGCCGCTGTGCTTCATGATTTTCGCGGACGCCCGGTTGAAAGCGAAGGTGGTGGTGGAGCAGACAAAGGGGATACCCAGCTTCCGGGCCACCGCTTTTCCCCACACCGCCATGGAATCCGCCACGATGCAGTCCGGCCGCAGCCGCGCCATTTCCCCGCAGACCAGCTCGTCCAAAGCCAGGGTGGTATCCACCAGCACCCGGGTGGACAGGGCCAGATCGAAGCCGATCCGGGTGCCCTCCTCCGGCGTCAGATGCTGCTCCGCGTCAAAATCATCGCAGGCCACAAACCTGGCTCCCGCCGCCTCGATCTGCTGCTGGAAGGGGCGGTAGGAATAATAAACCACCTCATGGCCCCGGCGGGTCAGCTCCCGCACCACACCCAGGGTGGGGTTGGTGTGGCCATGGGCCGGGATGCAGAAAAACGCGATCCGGGACATATTACAGCACCTCCCCCGCCTGGTCAAAAATGGAGGCAAAGTATTTTTCACTGTCGGCTCTGGTGGGGATGGCAATGCCCTTTTCCTCATCCGCCAGCACCAGAATGGTCTGTCCCGGCTGGAAACCGAACAGCTCCCTGGCCTCCTTGGGAATCACAAACTGTCCCTTCTCCCCGATCTTCACCATCCAGGCATGTTTGCCCTTGGGAAATTCCATAAAACCATCTCCTTATAAGTATGATTGTTCATACCTATCATACTTCATCGCTTTCCCATTGTCAACACCAAATCCGCTTCCCGGGCATATCCTATCGGGAGGTGATATTTTGGCTATTGTGCAAACCGATGTTCCCATGACTGCCGCGCTGTGCCAGCAGACCATTCGGGCGCTGGCCGCGGCCTATCCCTTCTTCCGTGTGGAGCTGCTGACCACCACCGCCTATGGCCGTCCGGTGCTGGCGCTGGTCATCGGCGAGGGGGAGCGAAAGGTGCTCTATACCGCCGCTCACCACGCCAACGAATGGATCACCACACCCGTGCTGCTGAAATTCGCGGAGGAGCTGGCCCAGGCGGTGCAGTCCGGCGGCAGGCTCTACGGGGTCAAAGCCCAGAATATTGTCAAAACCGCCACCATCCATCTCGTACCCATGGTGGATCCGGATGGGGTAGACCTGGTCACCGGGGCCATCGAAACCGGAACCCTGGAATATGAAGCCGCCCGGCGAATTGGAGACAATTACCCCGACATTCCCTTCCCCGATGGCTGGAAAGCGAATCTTTTGGGGGTAGACCTGAATCTGCAATATCCTGCGGGATGGCTAAAGGCCCGGGAAATCAAATTCGGCCAGGGCTTCACCCGCCCCGCCCCCCGGGACTATGTGGGTCGGGCGCCGCTGACTCAGCGGGAAACCATTGCTCTGGCCCAGTACACCGAAGCTGTGGATCCAGACCTGGTGCTGGCCTACCATACCCAGGGCAAGCAGATCTTCTGGCAGTTCCAGGACTACCAGATTCCCGGTGCCCAGGCGCTGGGAGAAGAATTCGCCCGGGTCAGCGGCTATACTTTGGAGGACGTACCCTACGAGTCCAGCTTTGCCGGGTACAAGGACTGGTTCATCCAGACCTTCCGCCGGCCTGGCTATACCATCGAGGCGGGACAGGGCCGCAATCCCCTGCCCATCGGGCAATTCGACGAAATCTACCGGGACAATCTGGGCATCCTGGTCACCGCCGCCACAGGACTGCCCGGCGGCACTACCGGCGGCAACGAACGGACACCGCCTACCCTGTAATCCAAAGCGAAACCATCTCACCAAAGGGAACGCCTGGGGTGCATTTCCCGTATCCTTTCTGGCGTTACACGCTGGAAACTCCGGATGCGGTATTTGTCTGCATCAACCAAGGGCAGGCGTATGCGCCGCAGGAAATCGCAGACCGCTCCATCTGCCTGGATGCGGATATTGGACTTGTTCTATCCAGTCTGGCGTAGGCTTTATCAGATACGTCTCATGATATCTTCCTGTCAAAATCTTCCATTCTCGGGAATGAAGGTTTTCGATGGAATATCCGTATCATAGAATACACAATGCAATTCCCGGAACTTCCATGCGGTTCTGGGAATTGCGCGTTTCGAAAGCAGAATGACAGCGCCCGTAAACAAGTTGAAAAACATCCGCTTTCGTGCTAAGATAATATAAACGCTTCATCTTCCCGAATGGGAATTTTTGTCGCCTTACTGTCACAATGCGCCGGTAGGATAAGCGCAGAAGGGTGCGGCGCATTGTCAGCACCAAAGAAACAGTAAGGGAGATTTATATGGACGAAGATAAACGAAATGGCAAGAGATCCCATGGCGCGGTCATGGCGCTGATTTTTATGCTAACCATCTTTACATGGGGGCAGGTGCTTTTATTCAACCGGCCTACCCCAAAGGAACCGGCAGCGCCCGCGGCTGCTTTTCCCGACATCCCGGCAGTTGTGGAGAAATGTATGCCCTCCAGCGTGATCTTTCAGGTCAGAAAGACCGTTCTTTCAGACCCATCGGACAGTGATTCGGAAAAAATGCAGATTACGGAAGCTGCCAGCGGAATTATCTGGGAAGAACGGGAGGACGAGCTGCTGGTTGTGACCAACAACCATGTGGTGGAAGGCGCGGATTCTATCCGCGTTCGATTCAGTCCCGAGAATGCCCAGGGAATCCTTCTGACTGCCAAGACCCTTGGCAGAGATCAAACGGCAGACATTGCGGTTGTCAGCATTGAAAAATCCCAGATTCCGGAGGATGTTCTGCCTCTGGTGCATCCGGCTGTCCGGGGCGATGCGGCGCAGGAACGAACCCCGCTGCTCCACCAGCGGGACCTTTCCGGTTTTCACAAGAAGGATCGGGAAAAGATCGACCGCCTTTTGACTGCCTTTGGAAAAGAGAACAGCGCCAGCTGCCTGCTGCTGGACAATAACGGAACCGTCCTGGGACAGTTCAGCTTTGAAAACCAGCTCAGCGGCCAATTCGTGTCATACGCGCAGAAGCTGCTGCGTTCCGGGAAAATATATGACGATGCCGAAAAGCCCTTCCGTATCCAAAACGGTCTGCATTTTCCAACCCGGTATGTAGGGCTGTGGGACACCATATTTCTGCACGACTGGGAAACGGACGGTGTGGCTTACCTGATCGTGATTTTCAAGGAGGTGCATACCGTCCGGGATTACTGGGTATTTGCCCGTTTTGCTCTGCTTGCCATGGGAGCAACGGTGCTGGTATCCTGTGTGGCTGCCATCTGTGTCGCCCGGCTTTTGACGGAACCGGTTCTGCGGATGGAGCGAACGGCCAGACGCATGAGCAATCTGGATTTTTCCGAAAAATGCAGCTATCACGGAAAGGACGAACTGGGTGATCTGGCCGGGAGCCTAAATTTCCTGTCGGAGAAACTGGAAGAAACCATTGGAAAGCTACAGGAAGCCAATCACCAGCTGGAGGCGGATTTGACCGCCCAGAAGGAATTGGAGCAGATGCGCCGGAGCTTTGTTGCCTCCGCTTCCCATGAATTCAAAACGCCGCTGACCCTGCTGAGGGGGTATCTGGAAATGCTGCGGGAGCAGGTTTTGCCGCCGGAAGCACAGGCTGAGGCTGAGGAAACCATGATCGCGGAAATTGACCGGATGGACAATCTGGTGCTGGATATGCTGTCTGCGTCCCGTCTGGAAGTGGGTGGAGACGAAGAACCAGAGACTCCCTTTGATGTGAAGGAAGTACTGAATGGGGCGGGGCGCGCCTTTGCGGATGTTCTGAAAAGCCGCGGTATCACGCCGAGGAAGACGGCCCCGGAAGAAGCCTGCGTTGCTGTGGGCAACGCGGAGCAGATTGCTACGGTTCTGACGAACTTCCTTTCCAACGCCATGAACCATACATCGGAAGGCGGTATCATCGAACTGCGTCTGGAAGCGGCGCCAAAGCAGCTCCGGATTTCTGTTTTCAATCAAGGCGACCCCATTGCGCAGGATGCGATCAAGCAAATTTGGGAGCCCTTCTTCCGGGCTGACCGAACCCGTGCAAAAAATGAAAAGGGTACGGGGCTGGGATTGTCCATCTGCCGGGAAATTCTAAAAAAGCACGGCAGCGAATACGGTGTGGAAAACACCCGGGACGGTGTCCTGTTCTATTTTACATTGCACCGTGTTCCCACTTCCAGTCCAATTACCCAGGGAGAGTAGAAACATGGATAGAATCATGAAAAGCGAAAAACTACGGCCCTTTCTTGCGGCATTCTGTGCCTTCGGTTGGTCGATGGCATACCCATTGATTAAGCTTGGGTATGGAGAATTGAACATTACGGCAAGTGATCTGGGCAGTAAAATTCTGTTCGCGGGGATTCGCTTCTTTGCCGCGGGGCTATTGGTGCTGTTGTTTGGCATATGGCAGAAACGGGATGTGGGGATTCGGCACGGTGCCGCGCCAATTCTCATCGTCTTTGCACTGGTCAATACCGCACTGCATTACCTGTTTTCCTATATCGGATTGTCCTACATACCAAGCGCGCGGTCTACCATTCTGGATTCCATGGGCGGCTTCCTGCTGATTCTGTGTGCCTGCCTGATCTTTCCGGATGACACCATGAATGCAAGGAAAGCCGCAGGGTGTCTGCTGGGCTTTTGCGGCATTGTGATTATGAATCTAAAACCGGGCAGTTCCTTTTGGGAGAATATTTCTTTCCGGGGTGACGGGATGATCCTGCTGAATGCCTGCTGTGCGGCAGGCGGTGGCATTCTGACCCGGTTTGTATCCAGAAAGATGGATATGCTGGCGGCCACCGGGTACGGGATGGTCATTGGCGGATGGATTCTGATTGTTCTGGGCGTGGGGGTTGGAATGGACAATCCCTGGACGCTGACAGGAACAGCAATGCTGATTCTCGCGCTTCTGATCCTGATTTCCGCAGTCTGCTTTGGAATCTATAATACCCTCTTAACCTATCACCCCATCAGCAAGATTGCAATCTACAATGCGCTGATTCCGGTATTGGGCGTCATTTTCTCCTCCCTGCTTCTGGGAGAGCCGTTTCTGTGGCAGTATGTGGTCGCTGGCGGAATGGTGGCCATTGGCATTATCTTGATAAACCGAAAATAGCATGGACACAGTTCTTGACCTTGTGGGCGGCCCGGAAAAGGAAGCCAATGTAGTGGAGCTGGGTGTCAGCGGCGACACGACCTTCTATTTCTGCACCTATCCCTTCATCTACGAAGATACCGAGGCGCTGTCCGACAGCTCCAAGGCGCATTACAACCAGCTGGTGTCCGATCTGGAAACCGCAAAGTCCAGCATTCTGCTCTCTCAGCCCGAGGATCGTCCCGAAGTGGAAAGCGGCGCGACGGTATTTTTCCAGACCACTGACCTGGACGGCAACAAGGTGACCAGTGACATCTTCCAGGATCATACTCTGACGCTGCTGAACATCTGGGGTTCCTTCTGCGAGCCCTGTATGGAAGAAATGCCGGATCTGGAAGCCATCAGCAAGGAGTTTGCGGATAAGGACGTAGCCATTGTGGGCGTGCTGGGCGATGCGCTGGACAGAAAGGGCGAATTTGACGCCGATACGGTAGATCTGGCAAAGACGGTGCTGAAGTCCAAGGGCGTTACCTATCTGAACATCGCCATGTGCCCCGAACTGTTGGAAGCGGTTCCTTCCGATACCTACCCCACCTCCGTTCTGATTGACAGCAACGGCTCTGTGGTTGGCAAGGCAATCTACGGCTCCAGAGACGCGGATCAGTACCGCCAGCTCATTCAGAATGCGCTGGATACTCTGGCAAAGTGATGACAACGGCCGAAAAGGAGGTACGCCCTGTGGCGAACCGAAAACATCGCCAGATCATTTCCTGGCTGCTCTTGATTGCCGCGATTTGCATGATCGGATTCGGCATTCTCCGGGATGAACAGGCCGTTGTTCTGAAAAAGGCAATCAATATTTGTTTGGAGTGTATCGGAATTGGCTAAGGGTAAATTAGGATCGGAAATGAAACGACGGATGGTGCAGGTTATCTCCGCTCTCCTCACCAATCCGCACATTCCGGGATTTATCAAAGGCGGAATCTATCAGGGAAGTATGAAAATGGTCTGTGTGCCGGGCATGAACTGCTATTCCTGCCCGGCAGCCACAGCCGCCTGCCCCATCGGGGCCATGCAGGCGGTGATCGGCTCCCGGAAGTTCAGCTTCTCCTTTTATCCGGGATCAGCAGCGTTGATCGGAAGTACATCGAAGAAGCTGAGAGGGAAAGGCCAAGCATCTCACGATCCCATTGCTGGTTTTGGAGCCGCTAGGCGGTGTCTTCTCAATAGAATTATACAATGTGCTTATCGGTTTTACGCAGCTGTTGGTATTCCGTTGACAATTGACAATGAACAATTGACAGTTGAGGTATCCCTTCGGGATGAATTCAAACAAACTACAAGTGCGAAATACCAACGGTTTTTCCAAAGAAACCTGCCTTTATTGACATTTTTTAAATTGTCCCGTAGGGACTCCTTCATTGTCAACTGTCAACTGTCAACTGTCAATTGTCAATTAATGTCTGCTGAATAAGCCGTGTTACGGCTTATTCACGCACCGTTAGGTGCGTAATTCCATAAAAACGGCTCTTTATAACCGTTTTTATGGAATTCAGACAGAAATCAATGCGTATCCAAATGGCATGGCGCACCATGCCATTTGGTAGGTGCAAGGGTTTTGTGCGAAATCCCACAAAACCCTTGCACCAGAACAACGCACGAAAGGCTTGAAAGCCTTGGCTTTCAAGGCGTTTTGCGTTGTTCCGTACGCATCAATTAAATTCCTCTTTTGCTGAGTCAACCCGATAAGCATTTTATACAATTCTATCGAGAAATAGCATTCGGCATAAAAATGCAAGACAGTTTTTCGACAAGATAATGCAATCGTGCTATTATATTGGACATCAGTATCATACGAAAATAGCAGCTGTCATTCCGAGCCAGTGGCCGAAGTCGCCGACTCGGAATGACAGCATTTTCGTTTATTGGGACGCTTCCATACGGATCAGCTCCGCCGCGGCGGCAGCGAATTCCTCCATATCCCGGATGCGGACGATGTGGTTTCCGTAAATCTTCCCGGCGTTGGGGAAATTGGCTCCGCTTCCGAAGAACACTGCCCCAACCCGGCAGCCGTTCCGGCGCAGCCGGGATACCTCCGCTGCCGCATCCTGCACGCCCGCCGCCTCCTCATAGGGCGTGGGCAGCCTTCCCGGACGGATTAGGGGTACGCTGTCGTTGGGGTTCGCATCGGTGAGCAGGATCACCAGCTTTCGCTCCGTACGCACGGGCTTCATGGTAAAGTCCGCCATGCGAAGGGCCAGCCCGTCCCGGTTCCACCCGGCGGCAAAATACCGGAACACATTCCGGGAGCTTTCCGCGCGGAAGGGCACCAGCCGGTTGAACACCGTCACGCCCCGAATCGAGCAAAAACTCTCCACCTGCACCGGCACCCGCAGACCCCGCAGGGCCTCTGCCAGAATGTAGGCCTGGGCCGCGATAACCTCTTGATGATACATCCGGGAGGCCGAAGCATCCAGAAGAATCAGCACCGACATAGCGGGGGTTGGCAGCTCCTCCGAACGCAGAAATACCTTATGATCTCCCAGGACAGGGGCACGCCACACCTTCGTGCTGTCCAAGCTTCCGCTTCGGGCAGATTCCGACCGGGGAATGATCTCCGAAAACAGACTGCTGCCGATGTCCCTCTGAATCCGGCGGATCTGCCCGTCATACATGGCAGCATTGTCGAGGTAATGCTGCTTATTTTTCTTCTGCTGCCGGGCGGCTTCCGCCGCCACCCGGCGGGAGTCCCCCCGGCTGATGGGGGAAGGTTGGCCGTCCGTAAACCAGATGTCGCAGCCCGTATGCGCGCCGGTACACAACTGCGAGCGAATCTCCTCCAGCCGGTTGGGAGAATATCGGCAGCGCCCAAAGCACCCCTCCGCATAGGCAAGGGCATCCGCGCCGCCGGCGTGGCGTCCACTCCAGCCCGCGCTTCTGCGCCCGCCTGTTTCCATCTCGGACAGAATGGCGTTTTCAAACCGCTGGGGCTGCAAATCGTCGCTTTTCCGTTGGGGCAATAGCTTGGACAGAAAATGTGGCACAGGGACGGTTTTTCGCCGTTTTGGCCTGCCCCGGAACCCAAAATAGTCTTGCAGCAGCGACAAAATCCGATTTCTCATTTCTTCTGGGGACAGGCTGGCGGAGGCTTTCATCTCCGCGTACAGCTTTGCCTCCTTTGGCAGCAGGAAGCCGGGACTGTCCCCCTCCACCTCCCGCCAGTGCGCCCGCTGGATGGATTCACAGAGCATGGCCTTTGCCATATGCTCCGATCGGGAACGGCGCTCCAGGGACTCCAGAAAAAAGCTGGCATAGGAAGCCCGAAGCTCCGTCAGCGCGGGGCGATCTTCCACATTGCGCCGGTACATTTCCGCTTCAATCAGCACCCAGGCAAACCGATCATAGGTGCCCTGCCACTCGTCACCTGCCCACACATGGAACAGTGCTTCCATCGCTTCCCTTCCGAAATAGGCTTCCGCCAGCCCGGAAATGGTGTTCATGTACAGGGTGTTTGCGACAAACACCGGGGGAAACCCGTATTCCCCTGCTCCGTTCCACACTTGATTCAAGGCCCGACGGCCTTCCGCACCAAATTCCTTGTCATTCATCGGTCAAACACCTGGTCACAGCGAAGCTTTCCGGGAATCCGGGCGGCAATCATATCGTGAATCAACTGCCGCTCATAGGGGTCAAAGCTTTTGTTAGTGATACCCATATCCAACGCGGCGGCGGGGTTTAGTCCCAGTCCCATTAGATCAATGGCATCCAACAGGCCCCGAAGATCCAGCGCCCGGGTGGAAATCTCGGAATGTAAGCACTTTTTGTTCAGATCAAAGAACAATCCTGCCAGAAGGCCCCTTGTCTTCCGGTTCAAATTGGGATACTGCTCACTCAGAAGCCGCTCCAGATTGTCCTGCGAGATGGTTGGCATGGCAATCACCGCAAACCGGGAGGCCAGCGCCTCGTTCATCTCCCGGGTACCAGCATAACCATAGTTCATGGTGGCGATAAACCGGGTCTCCGGACGCAGTTCCAGGGAGCCGTAGCCGGGCACGTCCACACTGCGTCGGAAGTCCAGCACCGCATGCATCACCGCCAACGCTTCATTCTTTGCCATGTTGATCTCATCCAGTACCCCGAAGCCGCCTTGTGCACCGCACTCGTACACCGGGCCGGGCCGGAAGGTCACGGCCCCATCCTGAAAGGTATCCGTGCCCACCAGGGAAGCCGCGTCGGTGTTGACGTGGAGCGAGATATTCCACATGGGCCTCAGAAACAGGGCCGCCAGATTCTGGGCCAGCACATTTTTACCCGTGGCCTTGCCGCCTGCCAGCAGCAGATTTTTCCCGCAGAGGATCGCCGTCAGTGCCTGCTCCCAGATTTCGTTTCCATAGTAGACATAGCGAGGTGTGGGAATCCGATCCGGATTCCCGGCGGGATGGTCATCTAAAAAGACTTGAACCCGCTTCAAAATCTCGGGATTGATTCCTTCCTGCTGCAGAAAGCCCATCATTTTCCGGCTGAACGCCTGTTTCTCTTCCATTGCTGCCGCCTCCGTACAAAGTTGTTTGGTCTATCATCATGTCTGCTGAATAAGCCACAAAACCGGCTTATTCCCGCACCGTTCGGTGCGTAATTCCATAAAAACGGCTCTTGATAACCGTTTTTATGGAGTTCAGACAAAAATCCATGCGTATCCAAACGGCATGGCGCACCATGCCATTTGGCACACATTATCATACCTCCCTTTTTCCTGGATTGCAACACATGAAATTCCATGACAGGATCGCCTGCCCTGGAAAAGCGGAAGCACCAAGCGGGTTTTGATACGGATATTCCATAAAAAACTTTTAAGGCAACACCGCATAAATGCCAAAAACCGCATTATACAGTGGGTGCCAAAT
>CAMEWZ010000025.1 GCA_945946745.1 uncultured Clostridia bacterium
TTGGCAATTATTTTGACACATTGAAATGGAATCCTTAAGTTGATGACATTGCCCCAAAGGGGAAGGCATAGGTGCGTAAGCGCCAGTTTATAGGCTATCCGGCTGCCATAAGAAAAGCTTTCCCCGTGAGGAAAGCTTTTCTTCCGGTATTCAGGCGAAGTCCGCCTTGGGGCCGCTGGTTTTGATATAGCCCAGATCTTTCAGAATCTGCATCATGCGGCTGGTGGATTTATCCGTAAAGACCGGTGGGCCGAAGGTCTTGTGCAGCCATTGAACGCTCAGCTCCTGCCATTGCGCGAAGGCTGGTTCCAGCATCTTCTCGCTACCGTCGGCGGTTACTTCATTGGCCAGGGAGTAGCCATGGGGGCCGTACTGGAAGATGTGCAGCTCATAAGGCTTTCCCAGACGGCTGTAAGCATTGGCCACAGGCAGGGCGCCGTAGGTGGTCAGCAGGTCTTCCGCCGTGGCGGCCAGGAATACGGGCGGGGCGTCCTTGGTGATCTTGGACACCAGGTCATATTTCTCCGCATCGGCATCGGTGACATCCTCCCGGCCTTCCAGGATTTTCAGCAGGAAGTCCGCGCCGGGAATGTTGGGGGCGGAGGTGGCAGGGTATCCCAGGATCATGGCGTTGGGCTTATTTTCCGCCAGCACGCCGGATGCCAGGGCCAGGTGGCCTCCGGCGGAGAAGCCGCAGACGGCGATTTTGTTGGGATCAATGTGCCACTGCTGTGCGTTTTCCCGGATGTGGCCGATGGCCCAGGAAACCTCCTCCAAGGGGGTGAATCCGGCGGCATCCTTGGCGACGGAGTAGCGCAGCACAAAGGCGTGGAAGCCTCGGGCGGCGTAGCTTAAGGCCACAGGCTCACCCTCCCGGGGAGAGCAGTACACATAGCCGCCGCCGGGGCAGACCAGCACGGCGGGACGGTTGGTTTCCTGGCCCAGGGTGATCTCACAGTCCAGCAGGAACCCTTCCAGGCTGGCTTCCGGATGTTTGGGAACGGGAATGTGGAATGATTGCATGGAAAATCCTCCTTTTGGGAATGGGCCGCCGCAGAAAGCGACGGCCCAAAGGTGATAAGCGGTCTATGGTGGGATTAGCCTCCCAGGTTGTGCAGGAAGTCCTGCTTTTTCTGGGCACCGTATTCGGCGTAATCCCCGGACTGGAGCTTGTCGAAGGCCACGGCGATGGCCTCGTCCCAGCTTTCCTTTTCGTGGTTTACCAGAATGGGATAGTAGTAGACCCCGTTTTTCTCGGCGGCATCGCTGTCGCCGGGGGCGTCACCCACCATCAGCACCTTCTTGGGATCGTAGCCGAAGCGGAGCATGGCGGCGATGCAGGCGGCCTTGGAGCCTACGTCCTGCGCCAGAACAATATCAGTGTGCTCCAACAGGCCGAACTTGCCCCATTCCTCCTCCACCGCGTCCCGGTTGGCGGAGGACACCATGGCCACATCCGCGAAGCGGTGGGCAGCGGCCAGGCCCTCCTTGGCCCCGTCATAGGGAACCTTTACTTCCTCGGGCAGCTGGCCGATGGCGGCGTTTACCGCCTTGGACCAGTTTAAGGCCTTGGTCAAAATCCGCTTGGCCTCGGGATCCGTGGCTTCTTCGGCGGCTTTGGCGGCGCCATCGTTGCTTAGGGCCGGGGCGGTATCCGCCCAGTGCCGCAGGGCGGCCACGCCGGGGATGGGGGTGTATTTCTCGTTGATCTCCGTTAGGGCCATGGCCAGCCCCTTAAAACGGTTGATGCCCCGGGTCATGGAGAAAAGATTGATCTCATTCCAGCGCTCCAGGATTTCCTCCCGCCATTGGTCTAAGCCCCACTCGTCCACCATGCAGGGGCCGAAGCAGCGGAAGTGCTTGCAGTTCATGGTGTCCATGACGCAGCCGTCGGAGTCCACGCAGACCAGAAATTCGCGCTTTTTTTCAAAGGTATCAAAAATGGACATGAGGTTCCTCCGAAAATTACATATGGGTATCGATCATGCCGCAGTAGGAGTCAATGGGGTCGGTACCCTTGAAGGCCTCGGGGCCGGTGAGCAGAGCGTCCACCAGAGCGTCCAGGGTATCATCGTTGGAATCGTAGGTGTTGATGTAGGTTTGCAGCATGGGGCAGTCCGCCAGCATGGTGGGCTTGTTCACGGAGATACCCACAACGGGCAGCTCGTGGACGTACCAGGGAATCTCGCCGCCGCCCTTGGACAGGCCGAAGGCGGGATGGCCGTTGCCCACGTCGAACAGGGTAATCACCACATCCTGCCCGGCTACGAACTCGGAGATGGCGTTCTTGCCCGCGAAGTAGATATTCAAGCTGGGCTTTTCGCCGGCGGCGATCATCTTCTTCATCTTATCCAGGGGGCTTTCGTAAATAAAGGCCTCAAAGCCCTTGGCGTTCAGCCGATCCATGAGCTTTTCTGCGGGCGTCTTTTTGCCGGCACCGCCGCCCATGGCCATGGCCGCCAGCGCGGCGAAGGGGCTGTCCGGGCCCTTGACGGAGACGATCATCACCCGCTTGGTCTTTTCGGGGGACAGGGGCAGCACGCCCTCCTGCTTGTATTTGACAAGGGTAAGGGCATCCTTGGAAATGGCGGGAGCGATTGCCTTGAATTCGGGATTCTGCAGCACGGCGGCCAGATCCTCCGCCTTGGGGCACAGATCCTCCTTGGCCTTCTTGTTCAGACCCATGGCGGCCTTCAAGCCCAGAATTCGGGTCAGAGCCTCGGTCATCCGGGCTTCGGGGATGATGCCGGACTTGTAGGCGGTAAGCATATCGTTAAAGTCCTCGTCCGGATCGTTGAAGAACAGGAACATATCGCAGCCGGCGTTGATGGCGGCGGGCAGCATGTCCTTGCGCTTCATCTGGTTGGTCATGCCCACCATGTGGGAGGCATCGGTGACCACCATGCCGTTGAAGCCCAGCTTGTCCCGGAGCAGACCGGTCATGATCTCGGGGCAGAGGGTGGCGGGGCGGAGCTGCTCGGGAGTGATGTCGGGATTCAGCTCCTTCATGTACTCGGGCATGAGAATATGGCCGCCCATGATGGCCTGCAGGCCGCCGTCAATCAGAGTCTTGTACACATGGCCATAGGTCGCCATCCATTTGTCCAGACCGAAATGGTTGACGTTGTTGGACAGGTGGGCGTCCCGGTAGTCCTGGCCGTTGCCGGGGAAGTGCTTGGCGCAGGAGGCAACGCCGGGGGTTTCGAAGATGCCGTTCATATAAGCCTTGCCCATGGTGGCCACCAGTTCGGCATCATTGCCGTAGGCCCGGGACAGGACTTCCTCGCACTCCCAGTTGTAGGTGATGTCCACCACGGGGGCGAAAGCCATGTTGCAGCCGGTGGCGGCGATCTGGGCGCCGGAGACCCGGCCCATAGCCTGGGCATACTCCGGCTTGCGGGTAGCGCCGATCTTCACCTGGCTGGAGACGAAGGTGCCGTCGGGGCAGACGCCGCTGCCGCCGGACTCCGGATTGCAGGCGATGAACACGGGAATCTTGGCGTATTTTTGCAGGGTGCGGTTCTGCTCTAAGACCTTGGCGCCGGGCATGCCGTTGTAGCGGCAGCCGCCGAGATGGTATTTTTCCATCAGTTCTTTTAGGTAGCCTTCCTCCTGGGAGGAGGTGAGCTGCCAGAACAGCTGGCCCACCTTTTCCTCATCGGTCATGGCGGCGATGGTGCTTTCCACCCACGCGATGTCGGCGTCAGACAGGGAATAGGGCTTTGCTTTTAAATCAACCATGGGATCACATTTCCTTTCTGTTGCTCCAAAATATTGGGCTTGCTGCGTTTGCAGCCAATTAAAAATAGTATAGCAGAAGTTCCGCCTATTTGCAACAGGAAAGACGGATGTTTGGTTAAAGAATTGTTAATTTTATACAATATTCCCTGGCTTGCAAAGAGAGAGTGGGTTTTGCAGCCTGGAACGGCAGAAACCATTGCACTTTTTGGCGGTTGTGATATAATAGAAAAAATCTTTGCTGGGAGGTATTTACATATGCAGCTTGTATTCTTAACCGCCCTGGGCGTGGGCGGCGCCACCGTGTTGGGTGGTATCATCGGATTCTTATTCAAGGACATTTCCCACCGGTTCAGCGATATCGTGCTGGCCTTTGCTGCCGGAGTCATGCTGTCGGCGGCGGTGCTGGGTCTGATCGTCCCGTCAGTGGAGTACGGCGGGAAGGCGGGGTTGGTCATTACGCTTGCGGGTATTTTCGCCGGGGCACTGTGCTTGAACCTAATCGACCGTCTGGTGCCCCATATGCACCACCTGGTGGGGGGAGACGCGGAGGCGCATCACGGCAATGATCGTCTGGATAAGGTGCTGCTGTTTGTCAGCGCCATTGCCATCCACAACCTGCCCGAGGGCATCGCCGCGGGCGTCAGCTTCGGCTCGGACAATGTCTCCGAGGCGCTGCTGATCGCGGGCGGCATCGCCCTGCAGAATGTTCCGGAGGGTATGGTCATCATCGCGCCCATGCTGGCGGCGGGGATCAGCCCTAAGCGAACCTTTGTCTGCGCCTTGGCTACAGGCTTGATCGAAGTGGTGGGGACTCTGCTGGGGTATTTCGCCGTGAGCGTCGCCACCGCCATTTTGCCCTTTGCATTGGCTTTCGCCGGCGGCACCATGCTGTATGTCATCAGCGATGAAATGATACCCGAGACCCACCACGACAACGAAAGCGGGGCAACGTATGCGCTGCTGGTAGGCTTCTGCGTCATGCTGGTGTCGGATGTGCTGCTGGGGTGACCTGGGAAAGGCTTCTTCAACATGCACCCAAGGGAGCCAAATAAAGTGGGAGTCGTCAAGGATTCTTTTCGAAAGGAAACAGGAGAACACGATGAAAACAAGAATTCTTACCCTTTTCGCATTGCTTTTCTTTCTTCTAACCGCCTGTGGAAAAGCTGTCTCCACAGGAGAAAACACCCATGCGCCCGTGGAAACAGAAATGCAGGGTTCAACAGCCGCACAAGCGCCAGCAGCTGCTGTGCCGCAGAATCAAGGCGATTCCATTGCTTTTCGTTACCTCTATCGAGGCTTTTCCGCAATCTCATTGGATGACAGGGCCGCCTTGGAAGCTTTTTCGGGATTTGGAACGAAACTGATTCTGGATGAGGAGGACTGGAGTACCTTCATGGGTGGCTATTGCCCTGGAATCCCATACGATGACACCTGTGATTTTTCAAAAGAATTTCTCATTGCCTCCGTGATTCCGGGTGCCAGGCCCACATATGCAAACACAAACACCATCACCAGACTAACTTGGGGGGAAGGCTATTTTGTGTTTGAATATGAGAATAACCCCGCCAATTACATTTACGCGCTGAATGGGGACAATAGCACACATTTTTATGTGGAGGTAATCATCGTAAGCAGGGAAGACTTACCCGATGATGTGGAAGATTTGGTTTATCGTCCGCTGGAATAAAGAGAAATGGACAGGAGGCGATACACAGGCACACAAGGAATCCGAACTTCTAATGGATTATGGAAAGGAAAAACCATGGAAAAGGCAATTCTATTTGATTTGGACGGCACGCTGACAGACTCCGGGGAGGGGATCATCAACTGTGCCGAGCTGGCTTTGCGGCATTTTGGGCTGCCCATCCCGGATCGGGAGGAAATGCGAACCTTTGTGGGGCCTCCACTGGGGGATACCTTCCGGCGATATGGGGTGCCTGCCGACCGGGTGGAGGAGGCCATCGCGGTCTACCGCAGCCGCTACATCCCCATTGGCAAGTTTGAAAACACCCCCTATCCCGGCATCCGGGAGCTGCTGGAAACCCTAAAAGGGGAGGGCTGCCGGCTGTATGTGGCGACTTCCAAGCCGGAAGGGATGTCTGTGGAGATTTTGGAGCACTTTGACCTGGCGCAATATTTTGACCGGATTTGCGGCGCCACCCTGGATGCCTCCCGCAGCACCAAGGAAGCGGTGATCGAATACCTGCTGGAGCAGAACGGCCGCACCGACAATATGGTGATGGTGGGAGACACCAAATTCGACATTTTGGGGGCCAAGGCCCACAGCATTCCCGCCATCGGCGTGGCTTGGGGCTATGGAAAGGGATCGGAAATGCGGGAGGCCGGGGCGGCGGGAATCGCCGAAACCACCGGACAGCTGCTGGAAATGCTGCGGGATATGTGATTGCGCCAGCGGCGGACAAATGTCGGTTCTGCAATGGAACGCCGCGAAAAACTGCACAAAAAACGGGGTGCTTCTTGAAAGCACCCCGTTTTTTGCATAATTTGGCGATTCAAAATGCAATTATTTTGGGCTTTCTATTGACAATGCGCCCCGGGTTTGCTATCATTATTCTATTACGTTTTTGCACGGGGACTTTTGGGAGGTTTCCTATGGATCTGAATGCATATGTACGAAAAATGGAGCCTGCGCTGCTGGCCTGCCTTCAGGAGAATCTGCGCATCCCCAGCGTCCAGGGCCCGGCGGAGCCGGGAAAGCCATATGGCAGCGCGGTTCGGGAGAGCCTGGATCATGTGCTGGCCGCGGCAGAGAAGCTGGGCTTCTCCACGGTGAATATGGATGGTCAGCTGGGCTGGTGTGAATACGGAGAAGGGGAGGAAATGGTGGCGGTTCTCGGCCATCTGGATGTGGTTCCCGCCGGGGACGGCTGGAGCTTTGACCCCTGGGGCGGTGAAATCCGGGACGGCCGGATTTTCGGACGGGGCACCATGGATGACAAAGGCCCCTCCATCGCGGCGCTGTTTGCCCTGGCGGCCCTGCGGGATTCCGGACTGCCCATCCGGCGGCGGATTCGGCTGATTTTCGGCTGCAACGAGGAAAGCGGCTCCGGTGATATGAAATACTACCTGGCCCATGGCGGGGAGATTCCGGTGATGGGCTTTACGCCCGATGGGGAATATCCGGTGATCAACGGCGAGAAGGGCATTATCAATGTGACCTATGGCCGGGAGTTGGATCAGATCGGGGAGCTGCGGCTCCTTTCTATCCACGGCGGTACGGCCCCCAATGTGGTGCCTGCCTCTGCCAGCGCCAAATTGGCCTGCCCCCGGGAGCTGGCGGAACGGATCGCCAGGCTAAGCGCCCCCAAGCTGCGTTACACTGTTACGGAACAGGGCCTGTTTGTGGAGTCTGAGGGCGTCAATGCCCACGGCAGCACGCCGGAGTTGGGAGAAAATGCCCTGGGCAGATTGGTTCTGGCTTTGGATACCCTGCCTTTGGAGGGGCAGACGGCCCAGGCCACTCATTTCCTGGCCCAGACCCTGGGGATGGAAACCGATGGCGCCTCCGCAGGCATTGCCCTTTCGGATGACGTGTCTGGCAAGCTGACACTGAACTGGGGAACCCTGGACGTGGAAAACGGAAAGCTTCTGATGAAGATCAATTACCGCTATCCGGTGACCAAGGGCTACGACGACTGCGCCCCCATTCTGGACGAAGCATTCGCGGCGGCGGGCTTTACCAAGGAAGCGGAGCTGCACAAGGCGAAGCTGTATGTTCCCGAGGACAGCGAATTGGTGAAGACCTTGATGAAGGTATATCGGGAGCAGACCGGGCTGGAAGGAAAGCCCAAGTCCATCGGCGGCGGCACCTATGCCAAATCCCTGCCCAATATTGTGGCGTTCGGCCCCATTTTTCCGGGGGACGAGATTCGGGAGCATAAGCCGGATGAATTCCTGGAGCTTTCCCGGCTGATGCAGAACGCCCAGATGATTGCCGCTGCAATGTATGAAATGGCAAAATAAAGAAAGCAAGGTGTTTTCATGAAAATAACGAAGGTTCGCTTGGGACGGATTTCGGTTCCGCTGCGCACGCCCTTTAAGACGGCGCTGCGCAGTGTGAATTCCGTGGAAGATGTGATTGTGGAAATTCACACCGACTGCGGCGCCGTCGGCTACGGCGAAGCGCCTCCCACCGGCGCCATCACCGGCGATACCACCGGGGCCATCATCGGCGCCATCCAGGATCACATTGCCAAGACCATTCTTGGCCGGGATGTGGACGAGTTTGAGCCGCTGCTTCAGTCCGTCCAGAAGTGCATCGTGGGCAATACCAGCGCCAAGGCTGCTGTGGATATGGCCCTGTGGGATCTGTATGGCCAGCTGTACAACATCCCTGTGTACAAGCTCATGGGCGGCGGCCGCAAGCAGATCGTCACGGACATCACCATTTCCGTCAATGATCCGGAGACCATGGTAAAGGACGCGCTGATTGCCCTGGATCGGGGGTATGACTGCCTGAAAATGAAGGTTGGCATCAATCCTGAGCTGGATGTGGCCCGTTTGGCGGCGGTTCGCGGCGCTGTGGGCAAGGACGTGGTCATCCGCATCGATGCCAACCAGGCCTGGACACCCAAGCAGGCGGTGAAGATCCTCAACGCCATGCAGGAGCAAGGCCTGGACATCGAGCTGGTGGAGCAGCCTGTGAAGGCCCACGATTTTGAAGGGCTCAAGTATGTCACCGAGCGAAGCTATGTGCCGGTTTTGGCGGACGAGGCGGTGTTCTCCCCCGAGGATGCCATGACCATTATGAAGATGGGCGCGGCGGATCTGATCAACATCAAGCTGATGAAGTGTGGCGGTCTGTACAACGCCTTGAAGATCGCCTCCGCCGCCGAGGTATTCGGCGTGGAGTGCATGATCGGCTGTATGCTGGAGGCGAAGATTTCCGTCAATGCCGCCGTGCACTTAAGCTGCGCCAAGAACATCATCACCAAGGTGGATCTGGACGGCCCGGTGCTGTGCAGCGAGGATCCCATCCTGGGCGGCGCGGTGTTCAATGAGAAGGAGATCACCGTTTCCGACGCGCCGGGCCTGGGCATCCAGGGCATCGAGCCCGGACGGCTGATCTATCTCGATTGATTTGTTCCCCACGGAAGGGTTTGCTGGGCGAGTTCCTCAGGGATGGCAGCCAAAGCCCGCCGAACATTCCGAAAGAATATTGGAAAAGGAAGGATATCTATGATTACCAACGGTTTTACTTACGTTGCGGTGCTGCTGCTTCTGGCGGCCGTCCTGGTCACGCTGGAAAAGAATACCGGCTGGAAGTTCTTTAAGTTCATCCCTGCGGTGGTTCTGCTGTACCTGCTGTCCATGGTGCTGTGCACCCTGGGCGTGTGGGATATGGCCGCGACCAAGCCCGCCTACAGCGCGCTGAAAAACAGCATGACCTATGCCATGATCTTTACCATGCTGCTGCGCTGCGACATCCGTAAGATCATCAAGCTGGGACCCAAGATGCTGCTGGGCTTCTTCACTGCCGCCATTACCATTATGGTGGGCTTTGTGGTGGCGTTCCTGCTGATGAAGGGCGTTATCGGCTCCGATGCCTGGATGGGGCTGGGCGCTCTGTGCGGCAGCTGGCTGGGCGGCTCCGGCAACATGGTGGCTGTGCAGGCGGCTCTCGACATCAGCGAAGCGGACATGGGCTACGCGCTGGTCATTGACTCCATCGACTACTCCCTGTGGGTCATGTTCCTGCTGTGGGCCATTCAGCTGGCGCCCAAGTTCAACAAGTGGACCAAGGCCGACACCAAGCTGCTGGACGAAGTTTCCACCAAGCTGGCGGACGACGCCAAGATGAACACCAAGCCCATCACCTTCCAGAGCATGATCCTGCTCATCGGTGTGGCGCTGACGGTTTCCGCCGTGGGCCAGAATATCGGCGCTTTCTTGAACGGCATGCTGCCCTTCCTGGATAAGGCCACCTGGACGGTTCTGTTCATCACTGTTGTGGGCCTGCTGGCTGCGGTTTCTCCCCTTGGCAAGGTTGCCGGTTCCGCGGAGGTCTCCAACCTGCTGCTGTACACCGTCATCGCCCTGCTTGCCTCCCGTGCAAGCCTGCTGGAGCTGGCGGACGCTCCTGCCTGGATTTTGACCGGCTTCATCATCCTGGCCATCCACGCCGTGCTGCTGCTGGTATTCAGCAAACTGTTCAAGCTGGATATGTTCACCGCTGCCGTGGCCTCCCTGGCGAACATCGGCGGCACTGCCTCCGCTCCCGTGCTGGCCGGTTCCTACGCCGGCTCCCTGGTGCCTGTGGGCATTCTGATGGCTCTGCTGGGCTACGTCATCGGTACCCCCTGCGGCATCCTGGTGGCGAACATCATGAAGATGCTGGCTTGATTACAAACGCAAAAAACCTTCCCGTCCTGCTGCGGACGGGAAGGTTTTTGCATGATAGAAGGAAAGGCCTTTGGCAGGGGACTTTCCTACGGGCTACCAAAAAGAAAAGGACATCCAAATGGATGTCCTTTTTTTGGTGGGCGAGGCGGGACTTGAACCCGCACGTCCGCAGTGAACACTAGAACCTGAATCTAGCGAGTCTACCAATTCCACCACTCGCCCATATTCGCTTGCTGACTTTCGCTCAGTGCTCCCGTATCATAACACAGCAGGCGAAATTTGTCAATCACTTTTTTGAAAATTACTCCTTGTAATACAGCATACAGTGGCAATAACCCTTGTAGTTGGGATCCGCGATTTGCTCCCGGAATTCCTTACAGATGCACTTGTTGTCCTCCGTCCGTTCCAGGCGGCAGGGACAGTAGCCGCCGGTGCGCTTTAAGCCGTCCCGGATGGCCTGCACCATTTCTTTGTCCTCATTTAACCGAACTGCCATAGTTATTCGTCCTTTCTTACAGCTGGGAGAACACGTCTCCCAATTTTTCATGAAGCACCAGGTTGGCATAGCCATCGTAAGGGGTCTCGTCCCGGTTGATGAGCACCAGGCGGCTTCCTCGGTAGTAGTTGATCAAACCCGCCGCGGGATAGACCGTCAAACTGGTGCCCGCCACGATCATCAGATCCGCCGAGCGGATGGCCATGACGCTTTTTTGGATCACAGTTTGATCCAAGCCTTCCTCGTAGAGCACCACGTCGGGCTTGATGATGCCGCCGCAGGTACACCGGGGGATGCCGGTGGAATTTTTGATAAATTCGGCGCTGTAAAACTTCCGGCAGCGGGTGCAGTAGTTGCGCAGCACCGAGCCGTGAAGCTCATAGACCTTCTGGCTGCCAGCCTTCTGGTGCAGGCCGTCAATGTTCTGGGTCACCACAGCGGCGAGCTTTCCCTCCTGCTCCCACTTGGCCAGCACCTTGTGGGTGACATTGGGCTCAAAACCCAGGGGCAGCATTTTCTCCCGGTAGAAGCGGAAAAAATACTCCGGATTTTTCTCGTAAAAGCTGTGGCTGATAATGGTTTCTGGCGGATAGTCAAATTTTTGACTGTACAGCCCGTCCACACTGCGAAAATCCGGGATGCCGGATTCTGTACTGACCCCCGCGCCGCCGAAGAAAACGATGCGGCTGCTTTCTGCGACCCATTGCTGAAGGGTTTGTAATTTGTCCATACCCATTTCACCTCTGCGGCTATTTTATACTGATATTCAATAAAAAACTTTATTCGCAAGAATGAAAGTTTTTATATGAAGATCATAATGAGACGGGTTTCCATGATTTTCTATTTCGAAAATCATGGAAACGACAACGCCGTTAGGCGGTGTCTATCTGATAAAACTAAATGGTTTTATCAGATAATAGTATTACTCCGTTCCCGGTTTGCCGTCAATCGGGCAAATTACATTTTCTTCAGCGCCGCGATATGCGCCGGAGTGGTGCCGCAGCAGCCGCCCAGCATTGTGGCGCCGTTTGCCCGGCACTGGCGTTGGATATCCGCGAATTCTGCCGGGGTCATGGCGTACTCCGCGATCCCCGCGGCGTTGATGGTGGGCATTCCGGCGTTGGGCTTGCAGACAAGGGGGCCTTTCACATACCGGCGCAGCTTGGACACCAGGTAGGGGGTCATCATATCCGCTGCCACGCAGTTAAAGCCCACGGCGGCCGCACCGGCTTGCTCCAACTCGGCGAGGATTGGCCCGGCATCTGGCCCGGAGAACAAAGAGCCGTCGGACTGCATGGTAAAGGAGTACATGGCGGCCCCGGCGCCTTCCAGCTCGGCGGCGGTGAGAATGGCCTCCGCCTCCTGCTGGTACAGCAGAGTTTCTCCCACCAGCAGATCAGCCCCGCCATCTATCAGCCCCCGAATCTGACGGCGGTAGTTTTCCACCAGCAGATCAAAACAGTCCGGGTTCCAGCTGTCGCAGAAGGTGGCCAGGGTGGTTAGGTCTCCCGCGATCAGACAGCCAGGGGCGGCGGAGCGGGACAGGGCCACCAGGGCTTCGTTGATGCTTTCCGTCTGTTTGTCCAGCCCCACGGCCTTCAAGGCGATGGGCTGGGCCTGGAAGGTGGGGGCGTAGACAATCTGGGCCCCTGCCTCGGCATAGGCGCGCTGTAAGGCTACCAGGGGCTCTGGATGCTCCAAAACCCACTGCTCGGTGCAGCAGCCCTTGGGCATTCCCACAGAGCGGAGATTGGAGCCGGTGGCGCCGTCCAGAATGCGGACACCGCCGTTGATTTTTTCTTGAAATGCTTCTTTGGTCAGCATGGTTGTGATTCCTCTCTGGAGCAGGCCAGGCCTGCATTGGATGCAGTCAGTATAAACCATTTTTTAAGAAATTGCAACAATCATTGACCTTTTGGGTAAAATCTGATACCATAGCAAAAACGATACCAAAAGGAGACGTTTCTTTATGAAGAAAACTGTTTTGCGGGAATACGCCAAGCTCATTGTCCGCCGGGGCGTGAATGTCCAGAAGGGTCAAGAGGTTCTGATCCGCGCCGGACTGGATCAGCCGGAATTTGTGGCCATGGTGGTGGAGGAGGCCTACAAGGCCAAGGCCAAGAAGGTGACCGTTCAGTGGAATTACCAGCCTCTGGACAAGCTGCACTACCGCTACCGCACCCTCAAGACCCTGGGCGCTGTGGAGGAGTGGGAGAAGGCCAGGGAGGAGCACTACTGCGAGACGCTGCCCTGCCGCATTTACCTGGAATCCGACGATCCGGATGGACTGAAGGGCATCAACATGGAGAAGATGGCCAAGGCGCGGCAGATGCAGTATCCTATTCTGAAGCCCTACCGGGATCGCCGGGAGAACAAGGATCAGTGGTGCATTGCCGCCGTGCCCGGTGCCGCCTGGGCGAAAAAGGTGTTCCCCGGCATGCGCACCAGCACTGCCATGGAGAAGCTGTGGGAGGCCATTCTGACTACCTCCCGGGTCACCGAAGACCCGGTGAAGGCCTGGGATGCGCACAACGCCGACCTGCAGGGCCGCTGCGATTATCTGAACAGCCTGCACATCCGCTCTCTCCACTACACCGCGGATAACGGCACCGACCTAACCGTGGGTATGATTCCCGAGGCAGTCTGGTGCGGCGGCGGAGAAACCAGTCTCCAGGGAATCTTCTTCAACCCCAACATCCCCACCGAGGAGTGCTTCATCTCTCCCATGCGGGGTCAGGCCGAGGGTATCGTCTACGCTTCCAAGCCCCTTTCCTACCGGGGGCAGCTCATTGAGAATTTCTCCGTCCGCTTTGAAAACGGCAAGGTTGTGGAGGTCAAGGCGGAGAAAGGGGAGGAGCTGCTGAAAACCATGGTGTCCATGGACGAGGGCGCGGCCTATCTGGGGGAGTGCGCCCTGGTGCCCCAGAAAAGCCCCATCAGCGAAAGCGGCCTGCTGTTCTATAACACCCTGTTTGACGAGAACGCCGCCTGCCACCTGGCACTGGGCATGGGCTTTGCCGATACCATCCGGGATTTCCAGAACAAGACCCTGGAGGAATGCCGTGCGCTGGGCGTGAACGACTCCATGATCCACGAGGACTTCATGATCGGCTGCGACAGCATGAACATCGACGCCATTTGTGAGGACGGGAAAGTGGTGCCTATCTTCCGGGGTGGCAACTGGGCGTTTTGAACAGTTGACAGTTGACAGTTAGGAATAAAAGGGGCTTCTTCGCGGAAGAGGCCCTTTTTACTGTTTGATTTGTAAAATATACTTGACAATACGGAAATTGTATTGTAATATATATTTGACAAAATGAAGGAGGGATTTTTATGACGGTTTTCCATGCTTTGCTTCTGATGCTGGGTGTACTTGCGGCGATGGTGCTGGTTTGCCTGCTGGTGATCTGGCTGGAAAAAGAACTGCCGGGGGATCAGTATGACGAACGCCAGAATATCGCCCGGGGACACGCTTACCGGGTCAGCTTCTGGGTTGGTACGGTGTATTATGTGATTGTGATGGTTTATTGTATCAGCCTGGTAGGGAACAGCAGGCCACCGGTGGAACCGTACTTACTGCTGTTCGCGGGCATTATCATTCAGACGCTGGTGTTTCATATTTACTGCTTGCTGACAAACGCTGCCTTGCCCCTGTCCCAAAAGCCTTTTTGGGCGATTTTTGGCTATGTCTTTTGCGGCAGCGTGAATCTGCTGCGATTGACCCGTATCGATACACTGCCGCTGACGGGAACGGGCAGCGATGGCTGGCTGTTTCTTCTGAGCTGCGTGGCCTTTTTCAGCCTGGCAATTTTCCATTTGATCCGCTTTTTCTGGAAGGAAGCAGAATAGGCCATGGGGAAAAACTACGCCATGAAGCAGGCCAGGGCAGCGGCGGGGCTTTCCCAGCAGGAGCTGGCGGACAAGCTGGGGGTTTCCCGCCAGACCATCAACGCCATTGAAAAAGGGGACTATAACCCCACGATTCGGCTGTGCGTGGGCATCTGCCGGGTGCTGGGGTTGACGCTGAATGATTTGTTTTGGGATGAAACAGAGAATTTTGAAAAAAAGCAAAAATAATACTTGCATTTTGCGATGGTCTGTGTTATGATATCCGGGCGATTGAAGATTGCTGAGGGCATCTATGCCCTTTAACTGATATGAAAGAGGTGAACGAAATGAAGGAAGGTATCCATCCCAAGTACGAACAGACCACC
>CAMEWZ010000026.1 GCA_945946745.1 uncultured Clostridia bacterium
CCGCCTGGTTTGAGATTCCCAAGCTGCTGCCCGTCAAGCCCGTCTTTGACCTGCGCGCGATTGTGCCGGTGCTGATTATGTTCGTAGTCACCGCTGTGGAGACTGTGGGCGACATCTCCGGCGTGATGGAAGGGGGACTGGGCCGGGAGGCAACGGATAAGGAGCTGTCCGGCGGCGTGATCTGCGATGGTCTGGGCTCTTCCTTCGCCGCCCTGTTCGGCGTGCTGCCCAACACCTCCTTCAGCCAGAACGTGGGACTGGTCGCCATGACCAAGGTGGTCAACCGCTTCGCCCTGGCCACCGGCGCGGTGTTCTTGATTCTGTGCGGCCTGTGCCCCAAGCTGGGCGCCCTGGTGTCTATTATGCCCCAGTCCGTGCTGGGCGGCGCAGCGGTGATGATGTTCTCCTCCATCGTCATCAGCGGCATTCAGCTCATCACCAAGGAACCGCTGACCCCCCGGAATCTGTCCATTGTCTCCGTCGCCCTGGGCGTGGGCTACGGCATGGGTGCCAACAGCGGCATTCTGGCCCAGGCGCCCCAGGCGGTGCAGCTGATCTTCGGCGGCTCCGGTATTGTCCCCGCCGCCATGGTGGCAATCGCGCTGAACATTCTTCTGCCGAAGGAACCCAAAAACGCGAAAGAAAACGAGGAGCCATAATTCGCCCCTCGCTTTCCGAAAATGACTTCCGTAGGTCAGGCTGCCCTCAGAGCGCCGCTGTTTCCCTGCCGGTTCCATGCGGCGGCTTGAGGGCAAGCCGCCGCACCAAACTGTCTCGATACTTATTGTCCTGCCAGTTCCAGCAGGGTTTCCCGCGTATCCACATCCGCAAGTTCGCATTTGTCCCGAACGGGGAGCAACCGCACCCGTTCGGGATATTTTTTTGCCACATAGCCCCCGCCCTTTCCCTCGGGCAGGGCGCGCAGCTGCGCAAAGGCCCAATTAGGGAACAAAATCGGCGCCCCGGGCTGCTCCGCAAAGGCTGGCCGCCAGATCATCCCCGGCTCCCCCCGCCAGGCGGACACCAACGCCGCCACCGTCTCCCGGCGCAGCAGCGGCTGATCTCCGGGACAAAACAGGCAACCGTCCATTTCTCCCACCGCCGCCAATCCCAGACGCACGGTGTCATTGCGGTTGGGCAGGCCGTGGAGAATTCCCTCCGCGCCCCACTCCCGGCAGAATGCGGCCACATCCGCATGCCGGGTGACCACCACCCGGCGGGGAAAGATTCCCTCCGTGACCTCCAGGATCCGGGCGATCATAGGCTGCCCCCGGAAATCCGCCATCAGCTTATTGCCGCCGAACCGCTTTCCCAGCCCCGAGGCCATGATGACGCAGCCCACCTGTTCGCCGCCCTTGTTTTCCGGAAAGAATCGCCCGTACAGCCGCCGGTTTTCCTCCATGCAGGCATCCCGGTAGGCCTCATACGCTTGCAGCCAGGCTCTGCCCTCCGGCGTTAGGGTGCTGCCGCCGCCGTCCCGGCCTCCGGCATTTCGCTGGGTCAAGGCGAATCCCAGCGCCGCCTCCGCGTTCTGGATCAGCCGCAGCGCCTTGCTGTAGGCCATTCCCATGGAGGCCGCCGCTCCCCGGAGGGAGCCGGTTTCCTCCACCGCCCGCAGCAGGCGGCAGGGGCCTTCTCCAAAAAATTTCTCACCGGAATCATCGAGAAATTGTATTTTCGTCACCGGTTTCATTTCCATGTTTCCTCATTCAGCAGGCAAAGCAGCCGTCTGGCATCCTCCTCGGTTCCTCCCGCCGGATAGACCGAAACCTTCGGATACCGCTCCCCCAGCGGGCGCAGATACCCCTGCCAAACCAGCCTGGCAATGTGCTCCAGGGTTATGGGGGTTTCCTCCGTCACGCCCAGGCAGGCCATTACCCGCTCCGGGCGGTGGGCCACTTCCTTCAACGGTCTGCCAATGGCGCCCAGCCCGCAGACCACCACGATTTCCTCTACATTATCGTAAAGCTCCGGCTCGCCCTCGCCGGGAAATTTAATGGGCAGTCCCCGGGAGCCGTCCGCCTCCACCAGCACCACATCCGCCTGGGCGCAGACCCGGGCGTAGGTCTCAGGGGATAGCGGCTTGATCTTCTTTCCCTCCGGCAGGCCCGCCATGACCCAGCCCTTCCGGTTCAGTTCCCTGAGAATCTGTTCCGGATCGTCCGTCAGCAGCGTGTCCTCCTCAAGGAACATATGGGTGGAGGTGGTGACGAACACCCGCTTGCCCTCCGCCCGGTACTGCCGGGCCTGCTGCTTGATCAGCGTTGTTTTCCCGCCGGAGCCTACAAACGCCCTAACCATGGGGCAATCTCCCCTGCAAATGCAGAATTGCCTCCAAAACGCCCCCGGCAATACACCGGGCTTTGTCGGAAATGGTAAAGCAATTGTCGTATTCCTCTACCCGGGGGTCGATATCCGCGATTTTAAAGCCGGCGCGCACCGGATAGCCGTCCCGGATCAGACCCCGGAGCAGGCCATCCAGGGTGGCCGTCACCGGCACCTCTCCCTGGGCCGTTTCCACCACCGCGATGGTCTGCCCCCTGGTCACGGTGTCCGTGATCCGGGCCACATTGCGCAGGATTCCCGCCGCCGGACTGTGAACGACCCGTTCCTTTCCATAGCCGCCGATCACACCCGGAATTCCGGTGTTGGGCGCGGCACTGCCGGAATAGAGGACTTTTCCTAAGCTGTGCCCCCGTTTTGTCTCCACCACCGCGTCCACATCCACCCCCGCGGTAAATCCAGGCCCCAGAGCCACCGTAATGGGCGCCATATCCCGGCGGGTGCCTAAGTTTTTCTTGGCGACCGTGGCATCCACCACCGCCAGCGGCTGAAACCAGGGGATGCTCTGCCCCGCCGGATCAACCAGCACCGGCAGCTTGCCCGCCAGCAAATACGCCATTGCCTGCTCCCGGGAATCCGCCCGCACGCAGGTCACATCCTCTACCCGCTGGCTGCCCCCGTACACCGCCTCGCTGAAGGCCACGTTTCTGCGAATGGCGGAGGGGGTGGGGGTTTCCAGAATCAGCACGGGAAAGCCGCACTGATACAGCTTATAGATGGTTCCGGTGGCCAGGTCTCCGCCGCCGCGAACGATCACCAAATTCTCCATATGCCTCTACATCTCCAGACGCAGCCAAGTTTCTTCCTTTTCCGTAACATACCCAATGATCGCCGCTTGGGGAACCGTTTCCCCCAGCGCCGTCAAGCACGCCTGCGCCGCCTCCCGGGGCAGCGCAAACAGCAGCCCCCCGCTGGTCTGGGGGTCATAGAATATGTCCTGCAATGCCAGCGGGATATCCCCCCGCAGCGCCACACTGCCCTCAGCAAAGGCCCGGTTGCGGTAAGCCCCCGCCGGGATGAAGCCCATGGCGGCCAGCTCATAGGCCTCCTTGTGATAGGGCACCGCCTGCGCCTGAATGTGCAGGGTGCAGCCGCTGCCCTGGGCCATTTCCAGACTGTGGCCCAGCAGGGAAAACCCGGTCACATCGGTGCAGGCGTGGACGGGATAACGCACCATGACATCCCGGGCCGCCTTGTTCAAGGTGGCCATTTGGGCGTAAATCCGATCCAAAACCGGCTTTTCCACCATATCCGCCTTGGCCCCGGTGGTCAGAATCCCAATGCCCAGGGGCTTTGTCAAAATCAGCACATCCCCGGGCCTGGCGCCACTGTTGGTCAGCACCCGCTCCGGGTGGACAAATCCGGAAACCGCCAGGCCGTAAATCGGCTCTGCCCCCCGGATGGTGTGACCCCCGGTGATGATGGCCCCGGCCTCATAGGCCGCGTCATAGCCGCCCCGGAGGATCTCCCGGATGGTGTCCTCCTCCATGCTTTCCGCGGCGCAGAGGATATTCAGCGCCAGCTTCGGCTCGCCGCCCATGGCGTAGACATCGCTCATGGCGTTGGTGGCGGCGATTTTCCCGTAGAGATAGGGATCGTCCACAATGGGCGGAAAAAAGTCGGTGGTCTGAATCAGCGCGGTATTTTCGTCCAGCACATAGACGCTGGCGTCGTCGCTTTTGTCGTAGCCCACAATCAAGCGGGGATCGGTATGGGTTTGGAAGCCCTCCAGCATCTTCGCCAGTGTGCCCGCCCCCAGCTTTGCCCCGCAGCCGGCGCAGCTTGCCAGCTTGGTCAGCTTCACATCCGTTTCCATATTAGGGCCGTACAAGGGTGCGGGCGGATTCCATCCGCTCCACAATGTCATACATATTGGTCACGCCGCCCACGGCCAGCTTCTCCTTCAGCCCATAGAAGTCCAGACAGGTGCCGCAGGTCAGCACGGTGACGCCCTCGGATTCCAGCAGCTTCAGATCCTCCAGGGTATCCGCTCCTTCGCAGGTTAGAAACGCGCCGGTATTGTAGCACAGCACCGTCTCCGGCAGAGTATCCTGCCGGGTCAAGGCAAAGACGAAGGCCTTCATCAGCGCTTTTCCCAGCTTCTCGTCTCCCGTGCCCATGGTATTGGCGGAGAGCACCACCAGCAGGCCCTTCTGCCGGGTATCCACCGCGCAGGCGGTTTCCTCCGGCTCCGCATTTTCCGCAGCCGCGCCGATGCGCATGGTGACAACGTATTCCGTTTCCCCCCGCTTTTCGCCGGAAGCGGCAAAGCCCTTGTGCTCCGCGAAGCGCCGCAGATTCTGCACGGCGATTTCGTTGTCCACCCGGACGATAAGGGTATCACCGGGATGTAATTCCTCGGACGCCTTTTTCGCGTTGACCACCGGCAGCGGACAGGCCATGCCCCGGGCATCGATGATTTTTTCCATACTCATTCCTCCTCGGCAATTTCCCCAATGGCGGAAATTGCCATGTTGATTTCCTCTATGGTGTTGTGGTGAGAAAAGCTGAACCGCACCGCCCCCTGGTTTCCGGTTCCCAGGGCGTCATGGAGCAGCGGCGCGCAGTGGGCGCCGGGGCGGGTGGCAATGCCATATTGGGAAAACAGCGCGTCGCTGACCTGGGACGAATCGTAATCCCGGACATTCAGCGAAACGATGGGGCAGCGGTTCCGCCGGGAAAAATCCCCGTAAACGGTAACCCCGGGAATCTGCCGGACGCCTGCATAGAACGCCCACATCAAATCCAAGCTTTTTTCCCGAAGGGTGTCCAGCCCCGTTTCCAGCAGGAATCGGACACCGGCGTTCAAGCCCGCAAGGCCGTGGGCGTTCAGCGTTCCCGCCTCCAGCGCCGTGGGCATCTGGGCGGGGTGGGTTTTGCTGTGAGACAGGATTCCACTGCCGCCGGACAGCAGTGGGCGAACCGTTACCCCCTCCCGGACATACAGTCCGCCGGTTCCCTGGGGGCCAAGCAGGCTCTTGTGCCCGGTGAAGCAGAGAATGTCAATCCCGCTTTCCTGGACATCGATGGGAAACACCCCCGCCGTCTGGGAAGCATCCACCACAAGCAGCAGTCCATGGGCTTTTGTGATGGCCCCCAGGCGTTCCATGTCCACCAGATTTCCCGTCAGATTGGAGCCGTGGGTGCAGACGATGGCCCGGGTATTGCCCCGAATGGCCGCTTCAAAGTCTGCATAGCGCACCCTGCCCCGGTCATCCGCCGGCAGGATGGTGAGCGCCACCCCCAGCCGCTCCAGCTCATACAGGGGACGCAGCACGGAATTGTGCTCCAATGCGGTGGTAATCACATGATCTCCGGGATTTAGGATGCCCTTGATGGCGATGTTTAAGCCTTCCGTGGCATTGGCCGTGAAGGCGATCCGGCTGGGGCCTTCCCCGTGGAACAGCTCCGCCAGGGCGCATCTGGTGTCGTACACCGTTCGGGCTGCCTCCATGGCCGCCCCGTGGACGCCCCGTCCGGGATTGCCGAAGGAACCAAGGGCGTGCTGTACCGCCCGAACCACTGCCTCCGGCTTTTGCAGGGTCGTGGCGGCGTTGTCAAAGTAAATCATATCGTCCTCAATGTCAAATCAAAAGATGGTATACCCCCTGGAAGGAAATTTCCTCCCCTTCCAGCAGCGCCAGCAGCGCCGCCTCCTGCTCCGGCTCGGCGCACCAGGCTAGACCACAGTCCGCGGTGATGGCTCCCGGCACGGGAATCACCCGCCCAGGCATTCCCCGTTCTCGGCACAGCCCCTCCAGCGCCATCACGTCCGTGGTTGTGGAAAAGGTGAATACCACCCTTGGCAGCCGCTTTATCATGGAATCACCACCGTTGTATTTTGAAAAGTATAACGAAATTATAACAAATTCCCTTTCCAAAATCAACAGGAACTGTTATAATAGAAAAAATACGCATCGGATTCACGCAGCTGTGCAGCAAATTGGTGTTTTTGGGTCAGTCCCTTGCCTCTCCCTATGGGAGAGGTGCCCCCTATGGGGGCGGAGAGGGCCCTCTCAGTCACGGCTACGCCGTGACAGCTCCCCCATAGGGGGAGCCAAGGGGCTAACCGCTAAACTACAATTTAGCACATCCATACCAGGGGAACGACACCGAGCCGTACCCAACGGTGTCACGACTATTGCCAGGCTGGCGCACGCATTGTCCGCCGCCACTGGCGGCCACGCATTGTCAGCGGCGACTCGCCGCCGCATACCAACCGAAAAGGAGCTTTTTCCATGATTACCATACAGAAATATGTCCGGGCCAAGAGCCTGGAGGAGGCCTACCAGCTAAACCAGAGCAAGCGCAACCGCATTGTCGGCGGCATGCTGTGGATGCGGCTGGGCCGAGGCAGCGTAGCCACCGCCATCGATCTGTGCGACCTGGGGCTGGACACCATCGAGGAAACGGAAGAACAGTTCTCCATCGGCGCCATGGTTTCCCTGCGGCAGCTGGAGCTGCATGAGGGCCTGAACGCCTACACCGGCGGCGCGGTAAAAAACGCGGTAAAGGACATCGTGGGCGTCCAGTTCCGGAACATGGCCACCGTTGGCGGCAGCATCTGGGGCCGGTTCGGCTTTTCCGATGTGCTCACCGTGTTTCTGGCCATGGACGCCTATGTGGAGCTTTACAAGGGGGGCGTCATCCCCTTGGAGCAGTTCGCCGCCAGGAAGAAGGATACCGACATTCTGGTACGGCTGATCGTGAAGAAAACCCCCGGTGCTTTCGTCTATACCGCCTTGCGCAACCAGCGCACGGATTTCCCGGTGATCGCCTGCGCCGTGTCCCAGTTGGGCGGAGAATACCGGGCGGTGATCGGCGCCCGCCCCGCCAAGGCCATGGTCATCCGGGACGAACAGGGCCTGCTGGCCCAGGGTATCACCCCGGACAGCGCCGAAGCCTTTGCCGGATTTGTGGCGGAGCGCACCCCCACGGACAGCAACGTCCGGGCCAGCGCCGCCTACCGCAGCCATCTCATCCGGGTACTGACCGCGCGGGCCACTACGGAACTGGGAGGAATCTGACATGGAAATCAAACTGACTTTGAACGATAAGGCCATTACCGGCCACATCGAGGCCGACACGGTGCTGCTGGACTTCCTGCGCGCTCAGGGCTGCTACAGCGTCAAGCGGGGCTGCGACACTTCCAACTGCGGCCTGTGTACGGTGCTGCTGGACGGGAAGCCCATTTTATCCTGCTCCATGCTGGCCGCCCGGGCGGACGGCCACAGCGTACAGACCCTGGAGGGGCTTCAAGAGGAGGCCGCCGAATTCGTGGGCTTCCTCGCTGACCAGGGCGCCGACCAGTGCGGCTTCTGCAACCCCGGCTTCGTGATGAACACCATCGCCCTGCTCCGGGAAAACCCAGACCCCACGGATGGCGAAATTCGGGCCTTTTTGGCTGGGAACCTGTGCCGCTGCTCCGGCTATGACGGGCAGCTTCGGGGTATCCGCAGCTATTTGAACAGCCGCAAGGGCTAAGGAGGACGCAATGGAACAGCGAGAATACAAGGTTGTGGGCAAGTCCTTCCGAAAAAAGGATTCCATGCAGCTGCTGCTGGGAAAGCCCGTTTATGTGGACGATGTGACGCCGAAGGACGCGCTGGTAGTGAAAATTCTGCGCAGCCCCCACGCCAACGCCATCGTCCAGGAGATCAACACCAAAGCCGCCCGGTTCGTCCCCGGGGTGGTGGATATCTACACCTGGGAGGACGTGCCCCAGACCCGGTTTGCCATTGCCGGTCAGACCTACCCGGAGCCTTCCCCCTATGACCGGCTGATTCTGGATCGCCATGTGCGCTTCGCGGGAGACGCGGTGGCCATTATCGCCGCGGAAACCGAAAAGGCCGCCTTGAAGGCCATGAAGCTCATCAAGGTCAAATATGAAGTCCTGGAGGCCGTGCTGGATTACCACACCGCCCTGGACAATCCCATTCTGGTGCATCCCGAGGAGGACTGGGAGCCTCCCTGTGAAGTAGGCGGCACCAACAAGCGGAACCTGGTGGCCAGCGGCCTGGACGCCGAGGGAGATGTGGAGGCGGTTCTGGCGGACTGCGACATTGTGCTGGACCGGACCTTCCACACCAAGGCCTTCCAGCAGGCCATGATGGAGCCCTTCACCGCCTACGCCGAGCTGGACCGCTACGGGCGGCTCCATCTGATCTCCTCCACCCAGATCGTGTTCCACACCCGAAGAATCCTGTCCCGGGCCCTGGGCATTCCCAAGAGCCGCATTCGGGTGGAAAAACCCCGGATCGGCGGCGGCTTCGGTGCCAAGCAGACCGCGGTGTGCGACGTGTACCCGGCCTTCGTCACTCTGAAAACCGGACGCCCCTCCAGGATCACCTACACCCGGGAGGAAGCCCAGATCGCCGGTTCTCCCCGGCATGAAATGGAAATCCGGGTACGGCTGGGGGCGAACCGGGATGGTAAGATTCGGGTTCTGGATCTGTACACCCTGTCCAATTCCGGCGCTTACGGCGAGCACGGCCCCACCACCGTGGGTCTGTCCGGCCACAAATCCATCCCGCTGTACACCGGTTCCCTGGAGGCCTACCGGTTCGGCTACGACGTGGTCTACACCAATTTGCAGGCCGCCGGCGCATACCGGGGCTACGGCGCCACCCAGGGCATCTTTGCCGTGGAATCCGTGGTCAACGAGCTGGCAGAAACCCTGGGCATGGATCCCACCGTCATCCGGGATCAGAACATGGTGAAAGAGGGCATGGTCATGCCCGCCTACTACGGCGAAACCGCCAACGCCTGCGCCCTGGACCGCTGCATGGCGCATTGCCGTCAGATGTTCGGCTGGGAAGAAAAATATCCCGTCCGGGATATGGGCAATGGAAAGGTGCGCTCCGCCGGTGTGGCCATGGCCATGCAGGGCAGCTGCATCTCCAACGTGGATGTTGGCTCCGCCACCGTTAAACTCAGCGAGGACGGCACCTACAATCTGATGATCGGCGCGGCGGACATGGGCACCGGCTGCGACACCATTCTGGCCCAGATGGTGGCGGAAATGATGGATTGCCGCTTTGACGATGTGGCCGTATTCGGCGCGGACACCGACGCCTCCCCCTATGATTCCGGCTCCTACGCCTCCTCCACCACCTACATCACCGGAAAAGCGGTGGAGAAGGCCTGCACCCAGCTGAAAGCCAACATCTGCGCCATCGCCGCCGAAATGCTGGACTGCGCCCCGGAGGCGGTGGTGCTGGAAAGCGGCCGGGTGTGTAACATCGACACCCACCAGACCGTTTCCTTGACGGACATTTCCTACAAGGCCCAGGTGGGCAACTGCATTCCCGCGGAGGCCACCGCCACCCACTCCTCCCCCGTCTCTCCCCCGCCCTACATGGTGGGCATGGTGGAAATCGAATTGGATAAACGCACGGGACTGGTCACCATCCTGGACTACATGGCGGTGGTGGACTGCGGCATCCCCATCAACCCGGCTCTGGCCCGGATTCAGACCGAGGGCGGCATTGTCCAGGGCATTGGCCATACCTTGATGGAGAACGTGACCTATGACAGCCACGGCCGTCCTGTAGAATCCTCCTTTATGCAGTATAAGATTCCCACCCGGCTGGATATGGGTACGCTGAAGGTGGAATTTGAGCACAGCTATGAGCCCACCGGCCCCTTCGGCGCCAAGTCCATCGGCGAGATCGTCATCAACACCCCCGCCCCGGCCATTGCCCACGCCATCGCCCGGGCCACCGGGGTCTGGCACCGGGAACTGCCCATCACTCCGGAGAAAGTCGCCATGTCCCTTGTAGAAGAATAGCATCAGCCCGGAATTGGTTTTCGCCAATTCCGGGCTTTGCTTCGATAAATCCGTTATTTATGCAGCGCCTTGCGCAGGACAGGGACGATCAGCAGGGCTACACCGCCGCCGATGAGGGCGGTAATCAGCTGGGGCCAGGCAAACATGGTGGGCAGGGCCTTCAGCATAGGTTCCTTCAGAGTGCCCGCCGCCAGCAGGGGCGCGGCTGCCAGGCCGCAGATGATCTTCGCCACCAGGATGTACAGCGTCGCAAATTTCGCGGCGGCGGCGATGAACCAGCCGGCGATTCGCTGCCCCAGTGCCGCGGCCTTCGGGCCGGCAATGAAGTGCAGCAGCACCACAAACACGGTGTTGCCCACCATAATGGCGGGAACCGTGACCACCTGGGGCGCGATGCCCAGCAGGAAGGCCAGCACCGGAGAAATCACAGCCACCGTAATGCCGCTGCTGAGACCCGCCACCAGAACAGTGACCGCCAGCACGGCGTTGACACAGGAGCCGGTGACGATCTGGCCAAAGGCCTTGGTCAGTGCCTGGAGGGTAACGAGCAGCGCCAGCATAATGGCGGTTTCCGTGATCCAACGAATTTTCTTGTCCATAGATGATCCCTCTCTTTTCAGAAATTAGTCTGTACCGATGACGCTGGAATAAGCGGTTTTGACGCTGATCCCCGACAGGCCGCCGATTTTCCCCGCCAGGGTGGAGATGGTGTTCTGGGGCGCGTCCAGGGCGATGGCGATGATGTTCACCCCCCGCTTGCGGTAGGGAATCCCCATTCGTCCGATGATGTACTCCCCATATTCATGCAAAATGGCGTTCAGTGTTTCCACCATGTCCCCATTTTCCACGATGATGCTGATGACGGCGACCCGTGTTTCCATTGGCATTCCTCCCAAAAACAAAAACTGCCGCAGCCTGGACGGCGCGGCAACGGCAGCCCCGGTTTTCCGGAGCGATCACCATATGGCGCGCCTTTCCCGCAGCGTAACCGCTTGATGTCAGGCGTCTGGCTGTATGATAGCATACCCACCAGGGATTGTCTATATGCGCTCTGCACGAAATTGGCCGGTATTTTTTGGCAAAAAACGCCCCCGGCTTTCCCATGTGGAAAGTCGGGGGTTGGAAATTACGAATTTTTCAGCGCCTTGCGTTCGTCCTTGGTCTTGGCGAAGCGCTCCAGCGTAGGCAGGAGAATGATGCAGATCAGCGCCGCGGTGAAGCCGCCGTTGTACAGGCAGAAGCCGCCGTGCAGCGCCGGGACGGAGGTCACCAGCAGATAGTGCATTCCCGCCGCCAGAACGCCGAATTTCCAGCCGTACTTATCCGCAATGGGGCTTAAGCCGTTGGCATAGCACAATCCCACGCAGATGGCCTGGGCGTTGATACCCATGGCAAAGCTGCCGCCCACCAAGCCGGACAGCCAGCCGCAGACCGTGGAGGTCAGCACATATCCCAGCATAATGGGCCAGACATTGCCGGGATGGGAGCCGGAATTGCAGGTGGCCAGCATACAGAAGATGATGCCAAAGGTCACACCGTTAAAGCTGGCTCCAATCAAGTTGTAATAACCCAGGATAAACAGGCCGAACACGCCCACATTCATCAAGAAGGTGGCGTTGCCGTAGGTGGAGGAGAAATTGGTCACCAAATCCGGGTCAATCAGCAGCCGCCAGTAGTCCTTGGGCCGGCAGCCCAGAGCGAAAGCAAACACAATGCACAGCCCAAACAAAATGCAGCAGAACACATTGACAGTAAGCCGGGAAGCCACCTGCAATGTCTCGGCGGCAGGAGCGGCAGGGAGGGCAACCCCCAGGGTCTTATACAGCGTGGCGTTTAGGAAAAAGGCCGTCATGCCAATGGGCAGGGCCGCGGAGTAAAGGTCGAAGCCCTTGTGCACCTTGGGAGAATTGGCCAGGCCCGCAGGCAGGAAAAAGCCAATGCAAAAGCCCACCAGCAGCGCAAGCCCAATGCCCGGCAGGTTAAAGCCCACCGCCTCCGCGTTGGGGTAGCGGAGCATCAGATCGGTAATCAGCGGGGCAATGCCGGTGGAGAACAGCATGGCGTTCACCAGGGAGCCCATTTTCTCCTTCTTCACCAGGCCGTAGATCATCACGCCGAAAATGCTGGGCCACATATTGAGGATGTTGATGCCCCAGGAGCAAAAGCCCAGGGTCAAAATCACCGCCAGGGTGGACGCATTGTTGGGCGTTCCGTGGAATACCAGAAATAGTCCCAGGCTGATGGCGCACACCAGTCCCATATTGAGGAAGGTGGCCGCGTAGCCGCCCACCGCGAAATAGTTGGTGGAAATTTTGCTGGGCTGGCTCAGAATCTGCCATAGGCCGGACAGCATGGTGCTCCTGTCTCCCATGCACAGCGCCGCTGCCAGAAACGCCAGGCTGAAGAACGCGAATAGGAGCTTCAAAAAGTCGCCTTCGGAGAGATTTCTGATCTTTTTCATAACAACACCCCTGAAATATTTTTCCAAACCGCCTCCCACCGGATGCGGATATCGGCTTGTCACCCCAAAGCTTCTCCTTTCTGAGGAGACTTCTTTGGTGTAACGGATCATCAACACCCAAAACGATACCGAGCGGTACCCAATGGTGTTACGACTACCACCAAGCTGGCGCACGCATTGTCGGCGGCGGCTCGCCGCAAAAAAGGGCAATTCAGCCTCAAACTGAATTGCCCAGACGGTCGGCATAACTACTCTTACACTCCCCAGCGGTCAGCCCGCTTTCATCCGTCAGTCACGTAAGAGGATGCTTCTATTGTAGTAAAGAATTCCAGGTTTGTCAACAAGAAAATGCCCGCTTCCGGCGGAGAAGGCCAAAAGCGGGCATTGGGTATTAAGCCTTGGTTTCGTTGGGTTTTCTAGCGCTGGTGCGTCCCTCGGGCTTGATCTCGCCCACAGCCAGCAGGGAGCGCTTGGTCAAGTTGGGGCCGACCAGCTCATACACCAGCACGCTGAACAAGATCACATTCCGGGCCAGGGCGCCGTCGGACAGGGTTGCCGCCGTCAGCGCCATGCCAAGGGCCACACCCGCCTGGGGCAGCAGGGTGATGCCCAGGTGATCGGTGATGGACTTTGGCTCCTTGGTGATCCGGCAGCTGATGGCCGCGCCGTAATACTTACCGGCGGAGCGGGCAAGAATGTAGATCACGCCCACCAGCAGCGTCACCGGCTGGGACAGCACGTTCAGATCCAGCTCCGCGCCGGACAGCACGAAGAACAGCACGTTCAGCGGCATCACCCAGCCGTCCACACGGCTCATCAGTTCCTCGGAGGTGGGACAGATGTTGCAGAACACGGTGCCGGTCATCATGCACACCAGCAGCAGCGAGAAGCCGCAGTGAATCCCCATCACCTCAAACTCCATCATGCTGAGGCCAACCGTCAGAAAGACGAAGGCCACGGAAATGCTCATACGCTTGCTGCGGGAGTGGAAAAACTTTTCCACCCAGTTCATCAGCCAGCCCATGGCACTGCCCAGTCCCACAGACAAAATGATCTCCACAATCGGCTCGATCACCACAGCCGCCACGCTGACGTGGCCGCTGGAAAGCGCCGTGGCGATGCCGAAGGACACGGAGAACAGCAGCAGTCCCACCGCGTCATCGATGGCCACCACCAGCATCAGCAGCTTGGTCAGCGGGCCGTCGGCCTTATACTGGCGCACCACCATCAACGTTGCCGCAGGCGCCGTGGCGGCGGCAATGGCGCCCAGGGTGATGGCGCAGGGCAGGGACAAAATGCCGGGGAAGAACACATGCAGCAAAATCAGCACAATATCCACCAGAATGGTGGTAATCACCGCCTGCAAAATGCCGATCACAATGGCACGGGAGCCCATGGCCTTCAGCTGGCTTAGGCGGAACTCGTTGCCCATGGTAAACGCGATGAAGCCCAGGGCTGCCTGAGTAATGATCTTCATCCCCTCCACCTGCTCCAGGGATTGAAAGCCCAGGCCGGGAATGTTCAGTCTGCCCAGGAAAAAGGGGCCCAGCAGCAAGCCAGCCACCAGATATGCCGTGACGGCAGGCAGGTTCACCAGCTTGGTCAACCGGGACATCATCAGGCCGCCCACCAGAGCAACCGCGATACAAATCAGATAGGTTTCCATAAAACTGACACCTTCTTCACAGATTCCATTTTCTGCCGTATCATACCACGCCCAGCGCTTTGCCGCAAGCTTAATTAGCGCCAAAGTTTTCCCGTTCCTTCATTCTTCTTTGTGCAGTATTGCTAATTTCTCTTGTTATATTTTGTATAAACCAACAAAGGAGGCTGCCATGGCAGCCTCCTTTGAAACAGCTTGGAAATTACGCCCGCTCAGCGGCCTCCACAACGTGCTTCATCAGCACGGAGGTGGTCACGGAGCCGACACCGCCGGGCACGGGGGTGATGGCCTCCACAATGGGCTCCACCTCGTCAAACTTGGCGTCGCCCGCGATGCCGCCCTTGCCGCCCTTGGCGTTGGGCTTGTTCT
>CAMEWZ010000027.1 GCA_945946745.1 uncultured Clostridia bacterium
GGAATTCAGACAGAAATCAATGCGTATCCAAATGGCATGGCGCACCATGCCATTTTGTACGCATTATCTATACATCGTTCGGTGCAGTGTGTTACGCGTGGAACTTGGCTCTCCCAGAGGGAGAGCCAAGGAGTCTGTCTGCAACTGCGCCATATGTCATAATAGCATAAGAAACGGAGCGCATCTATACCGATACGCTCCGTTAACTGTCTTACGAGCACCCCGCTAAAGCGGCGGGCTGTTATTTTACGATCCGTTATTTTCCTAATGGTTCATCGGGATAATCGGCCTTGTACTGATCCCACAGCTCGTTCTGGCCCTTTCTTTGCAGGCCCCGGCGAACCAGCTTTTTCACGATGTCATACAGCACGGCAAACATGGGCACGCAGATGACCATACCCACCAGGCCCCACAGTCCGCCGCACAGGACAATGGCAAACAGTACCCAGAAGCTAGACAATCCCGTCCGGTCTCCCAGGATCTTGGGGCCGATCACATTGCCATCCAACTGCTGCAAGCCCAGAGCAAACAAAATAAACCACAGGCCCTTCACGGGATTCTCAATCATAATCAGCAGCGTGGCAGGCACCGCGCCGATAAAGGGGCCGAAAAAGGGAATCACATTGGTGATGCCCACAATGGCAGATACCAGCAGCGCGTTGGGAAACCGGAAAATCGCGCAGCCCAGGTAACACAGGACGCCGATGATGGCGGAATCCAGCAGCTTTCCGTCGATAAATCCGCCAAACATCCGATCCACAAAGGCCACTTCCCCCAGCAGCAGCTCCGCCCAGCGGGGCTTGAACAGGCTGCGGATAATCAGCACACTTTGCCGTGCCAGCTTTTTCCGGCTGGCCAGCAGGTAACAGGCCACGATCAAGCCGATCAGCAGATTGTACACGAACAGGAACACCTTGTACACACTGGAGCCCAGGCCGCTGACAATGTTGGAAATATAGGGCATCAAGGTATTCTGGCTCCAGGTCTCCACCTCGGAATAGACGGCGTTGTAGACCCGGTTGAACAGCAGCACCAGCTCTTCATCCTCGCCAAAGGTCGCCCTGGCCCACTCCAGGAACTGGCTGACCTTCTGGGGCAGGCTGTTCCAAAGGGAAAAGATGCTGCGGTACAGCTGGGGCGCGATCATAATGATAAGGGCGTAGACGATGAGAATTCCCGTCAGCAGGCTCAGGCCCACCGCCAGGGTATTGCTCAAGCGTTTCCATTTTCCCGGCAGCAGACCGCTGAAAAAATGCTCATAGTGGTTGCACACGGGACGCAGCAGATAGGCCACCACCCCGCCGTAAATGAAGGGCGCCAAAATATCCGTCAGCTTATGCAGCCCGTCTCCAATTCCCTTAAACCGGTACACCGCAAAAAACACCACAATGCTGAGACTGACAGCGCCGAAAATCGACAGCATCAGATAAAAATACCGCCGCTTATAGGGGTCTTTCATTCCATCCCTTCTTTCCTTTTGATGGATGTTTCCAATTTCAGTATACCAGTTTCCGCCGGGAGCGGTATGAACAATTTGTGAACATTTTCCTTCCGCATGTTTCGGAAAAGTTCACAAAAACATTACACCCACGAACCCTGCGCCCTCTTGCCATTTTCTTAGGGATTGGGTATAATAGGGACAAACAGATGAGAACACAAAAATGGACTGCATCCCGGGATTCCCAAACGGAATGGGGCAGTCCCCTTGTTTCGGTTTCTTAGGAGGTAACCCTATGCCCTACTATTATTATGGTTTTGACTGGACTTATGTGATTCTGGTGCTGCCGTGCCTAATTTTGTCTCTCTGGGCCAGTGCCAACGTCAATTCCACCTTCAAAAAATATTCCAAGCAGTATTCCCTGCGGCAGCTCACCGGCGCGGAGGCCGCCCAGCGGGTGCTGCGGGCCAACGGCGTCCACGGCGTCCGCATCGAGCGGGTCAGCGGCAATCTGACAGACCACTATGATCCCAAAACCAACGTCATCCGCCTTTCCGACGGTGTTTACAACAACACCTCCACCGCCGCCATCGGCGTTGCCTGCCACGAAGCGGGCCACGCGGTGCAGTACGCGGAAGGCTACGCCCCCATCAAGCTCCGGGCGGCCATCATCCCCGTGACCAACTTTGGCTCCCGGCTGGCCATGCCCCTGATCCTGATCGGCCTGCTGTTTTCCACCCTGGGTTCTTTCTCCGATACCTTGATCTATCTGGGCATCGCCTGCTTTGGCCTGTCTCTGGTGTTCCAGCTGGTCACCCTGCCTGTGGAATTCAACGCCAGCCGCCGGGCGCTGCACGCCATTTCGGACGGCGGCTTGCTGACCGAGGAGGAGCAAAAGGGCGCGCGGAAAACCTTGACCGCCGCCGCCCTAACCTATGTAGCCGCCACCGCGGTGGCTCTGGCCCAGCTTCTGCGGCTGATCGCTCTTTTCGGCGGCCGCCGGCGGGATGACTGAACCGCCGTTCCAATTTCGGCAAAAACGCCAAAAAGTAAGCAAACTTTTTAGGAAATCATCCCAAGAAATTCCCGTCCCGGTATTGACAACCGGGGCGGTTTTTTGTATAATCCACCAGTGTGAAAAGTATGAAAAATGTGATTGGAAGTGGTTTCATGCCTGGAGGCAAGCACATTCTGGGCAAGCATAAGCAGCAGCGGGTCTTTGGCACCGCCAAGGTGGGCGACCGGGGGCAGATCGTCATCCCCAAAGAGGCCCGGGAGCTGTTCGGCATTCGGCCCGGGGATACCCTGCTGATTCTGGGCGAAGCGGAAACGGGGCTGATCGTTTCCCGACCGGAGGTTTTGAACAATCTGGCAGATGAAATACTAAACAATGTGAAAAAAGAGGATTAATGCTATGGAAGAATTGCTGGAACTGTACCAAACCATGGGCATCTCCCCCGCCGTGTACGCCTACGGCGAGCAGGCCCTGGACAAATTGAAGGATCGCTTCGCCGCCATTGACCAGGTGGCGGAGCACAATCAGGCGAAGGTGCTGTGGTCCATGCAGAAAAACAAGGTGTCCGCCGCCTGCTTCGCCGCCACCACTGGCTACGGCTACGACGATTACGGCCGGGATAACCTGGAGCGTGTCTACGCCGATGTGTTCCACACGGAAGCTGCCCTGGTTCGGCCTCAGATCACCTGCGGCACCCACGCCTTAACGGTGGCCCTCAGCGCCAACCTGCTGCCCGGAGACGAGCTGCTGTCCCCTGTGGGTGCGCCCTACGACACGCTGCAAGAGGTCATCGGCATCCGGGAAAGCCCCTGCTCCCTGGCAGAGTACGGTGTCACATACCGCCAAGTGGATTTGCTGGAGGACGGCAGCTTTGATTACGAGGGCATCCGCCGGGCCATCAACGAAAAGACCAAGCTGATTACCATTCAGCGCTCCAAGGGCTACGCCACCCGGCCCACCTTCTCCGTTTCCCAAATCGGCGAGCTGATCGCCTTCTGCAAGTCCGTCAAGCCCGATGTGACCGTGATGGTGGACAACTGCTACGGCGAATTCGTGGAGACCATGGAACCCTCCGATGTGGGTGCGGACATGACCGTGGGTTCCCTGATCAAAAATCCCGGCGGCGGCCTGGCTCCCATCGGCGGCTACATTGCCGGAACGAAGAAATGCGTGGAGCGCTGCGCCTACCGTCTCTCCGCTCCCGGCCTGGGCCAGGAGGTGGGCGCGAATTTGGGGTTGATGCCCGCCCTGTATCAGGGCTTCTTCCTGGCTCCCACGGTGGTAGCCAGCGCGGAAAAGGGTGCCATCTTTGCCGCCAACCTGTATGAGCCTCTGGGCTTCAAGTGCGTGCCCAACGCCACGGAAAGCCGCCACGACATCATCCAGGCGGTGGAGCTGGGCAGTGAAGCCGGGATGGTGGCCTTCTGCAAGGGCATCCAGGCGGCGGCTCCCGTGGATTCCTTCGCCACCCCCTACCCCTCCGACATGCCCGGCTACAATGACAAGGTCATTATGGCGGCGGGTGCATTCGTCCAGGGCAGCTCCATCGAACTGTCTGCCGACGGCCCCATCCGTCCCCCCTACGCCGTGTACTTCCAGGGAGGACTAACCTGGAACCACGCCAAGCTGGGCATCCTCATGAGCCTGCAAAAAATGGTGGACGCGGGACTGGTAACCCTGTAACCCCAAAAAGAAATCAAAAAAGAGAGAGGTAACAAACATGAGTTGGTTTTGGTTTTCTATCATCGCACTGCTGTGCTGGTCCGGTTCGGACTTCTTCTCCAAGATCGGTTGTCGGGACGCCCGGGACAAGTACAGCCAGTTCAAAATGGTCATGGCCGTGGGTGTGGTCATGGGCATTCACGCGGCCTATGAAATTTTCGTCGGCGGTGTGGAAATCTCCTGGCAGGTGATCTGGACCTATCTGCCGGTCAGCCTGCTGTACATTGGCTCTATGACTCTGGGCTATGTGGGCCTGCGCTACATTGAGCTGTCCATTTCGTCTCCCATCTGCAATGCCTCCGGCGCTCTGGTCGCCATCATCGCCATTCTTTCCGGCACCGCCGAAGAAATGGCCGCCCCCCAGTACCTGGCCATCTTCCTGGCCTGCGCCGGTGTCATCGGCCTGGGCTTTGTGGAAGCCAATGAGGACGAGGAGCTCCGGGCTGCCCGTCAAGAGGCCTCCAACTACAAGTACGCCAAATCCTGGCTGGCCCTGGCCCTGCCCATCGCCTACTGCCTGCTGGACGCCGCCGGAACCTTTGCCGACGACCTGGTGCTGGAGACCCTAAACGAGGATTCCGCCAATGTGGCCTACGAGCTGACCTTCCTGGTGGCGGGCATTGTATGCTTTGTCTACACCTGCGTCATCAAGAAGCAGAAGCTGGTGCCCAAGATGGAAGCCCCCAAGTATGTGGGCGCCATCTTCGAGACTGCCGGACAGCTGGCCTATATCTACGCCCTGGCCAGCGGAGAATCCGCTCTGGCCGCCCCCATCATCGCCTCCTACTGCATGGTCAGCGTTCTGTGGAGCCGCCTGTTCCTGAAGGAAAAGCTAAGCTGGAAGCACTACGCCTGCATCATCGTAACCTTTGCGGGCATTCTGATCATGGGCATTTACGATATGTAATGAGATACCGCAAAACCACCGCTCAGCCGGTGGTTTTGTTTTTTTCACCAAATATTCTTGGAATTCTTTTCCCGATTTCTTGCCTTTTTCACATGGGTGTGATATGATTTTTCCAGACAACAGGAAAGGAGCTGCCCAAAATGAGCAAATATATCATGGCGCTGGATTCCGGCACCACCTCCAACCGGTGCATTCTGTTTAACGCCGAAGGAGAGGTTTGCAGCGTGGCCCAGAAGGAGTTTACCCAGATCTTCCCCCAACCCGGTTGGGTGGAGCACGACGCCGACGAGATCTTTGCCACCCAGCTGGAGGTTGCCAAGCAGGCCCTGGCCAACATCGGCGCCACCGCCGCGGACATTGCCGCCATCGGCATCACCAACCAGCGGGAGACCACCATCGTCTGGAATAAATTCACCGGTCGTCCGGTTTACAACGCCATTGTCTGGCAGTGCCGCCGCACCGCCCCTTACTGCGATGAACTGACTAGCCGGGGGCTGGTGGACACCATCCGCTCCAAAACCGGACTGGTCATCGACCCCTATTTCTCCGGCACCAAGATTCGCTGGATTCTCCAAAACGTTCCCGGCGCCCGGGAACAGGCGGAAAAGGGCGAGCTGCTGTTCGGCACTGTGGAAACCTGGCTGATCTGGAAGCTCACCGGCGGCCGCGTGCATGTGACGGACTACTCCAACGCCTCCCGAACCATGCTGTTCAATATCAACACCTTACGTTGGGACGAAGAAATTCTGAAGCTCATGGATATCCCCGCCTCCCTGCTGCCCACCCCCATGCCCTCCAGCTGCTGCTATGGGAAAACCGACGCCCAATATTTCGGCGGCCCCATTCCCATTGCGGGAGCCGCCGGAGACCAGCAGGCAGCGCTGTTCGGCCAGGCCTGCTTCGATCCCGGCGATGCCAAGGTCACCTATGGCACCGGCGCGTTTTTGCTGATGAACACGGGAGAAACTCCCATCTTCTCGGAAAACGGCCTGGTCACCACCATTGCCTGGGGCCTGGACGGGAAGGTTCATTATGCTCTGGAAGGCTCCATCTTTGTGGCGGGCGCGGCCATCCAATGGCTGCGGGACGAGCTGCGGTTCATCGAATCCGCCGGAGATTCCGAATACATGGCCCAGAAGGTCGGCGACACCAACGGCTGCTATGTGGTGCCCGCCTTTACGGGACTGGGCGCGCCCTACTGGGATGCCTACGCCCGGGGCGCCATTGTGGGTCTGACCCGGGGTGTAAACAAGTACCACATCATCCGGGCCACTCTGGATTCCATCAGCTACCAGACCAACGACGTTCTCGCCGCCATGGAGACGGATTCCGGCATTACCCTTGCCGCTCTCAAAGTGGACGGCGGCGCCGCCGCCAACAACTACCTGGTTCAGACCCAGGCGGATATCAGCGGCGCTCCGGTACTGCGGCCCAAATGCGTGGAGACCACCGCCATGGGCGCGGCTTATCTGGCTGGACTGGCCGTGGGTTATTGGAACGACTTGGAAGATATCCGGAAAAACTGGTCTGTTGACCGCCGCTTTACGCCTCAGATTTCCCAGGAAAGCAGGGATCAGCGCCTGCGGGGTTGGAAAAAGGCCGTCGCCTGCACCGCTGGCTGGGCAAAAGACTGATTGGATGGAAACAGCACCGCTTTCAGTTGAAAGCGGTGCTGTTTTCTGTAAAAAGTTAAATGGTTTTATCAGATAATCGTATCAAATCTCCTGCCGGCCCTCCAGGGCACGGGACAAGGTCACCTCGTCGGCGTATTCCAGCTGGCTGCCCACCGGGACGCCGTAGGCCAGGCGGGTCACCTTGACCTCCAGAGGCCGCAGCAAGCGGGAGATGTACATGGCCGTGGCTTCCCCCTCGGTGTCCGGATTTGTCGCCATAATGACCTCCCGAACGCCGCCCCGGGCAACCCGGGCCAGCAGTTCCTTGATCTTGATATCGTCCTGGGTCACATGGTTCAGTGGGGAAATCACCCCGTGAAGCACATGGTAGACCCCCCGGAACTCCCGGGCGCGCTCCATGGCGATGACATCCCTTGGCTCTGCCACCACGCAGATCAAGCTGTGATCCCGGGTATCGTCGCCGCAGATGGGACACACCTCTCGATCCGTCAGGTTTTGGCACTGCGGGCAGGTGTGAACCGACCGTTTCGCCTCCAGGATAGCCTCCGCGAATTCCTCCGCCTCCTCCTGGGGCAGGCTCAGCACGTGGAAGGCAAGCCGTTGCGCTGTCTTGCCGCCAATCCCCGGCAGCCGGGCAAACTGATCCGCCAAATTCTGCAAAGCAGCGGGAAAAAACTGCATATCCTCTCCCCGCTCAGAACAGTCCGCCCAGGTTCAGTCCGCCGGTCAAGCGGGACATATTGTTGGCCGCCTCGGCATCCGCCGCCCGCAGAGCCTCATTCACTGCGGCAATGACCATATCCTGGAGCATCTCCACATCCTCCGGATCCACCGCTTCCGGGTTGATCTCCAAAGAGACCAGCTCGTGCTTACCGTTGACGGTTGCGGCCACCATGCCGCCGCCTGCCTTGGCGGTGAAGGTCTTGGCCTCCTGCTCCTCCTGCATCCGCAGCATCTCCTGCTGCATCTTCTGGGCCTGCTTCATCATCGCTGCTTGATTCATTCCCCCGGGCATACCCCGGAATCCACCTTTTGCCATAACATATTCTCCTATCTGAATGAAATAGAATTACTTTTTAATGGTCACAATGTCCGAATGGGCGCGGCCAAAATTCATCAGCTGCTCCAACCGGGGATTGTTGGCGGGCTTGGCGGACATATCCACCGCCACCGCCCGGACGGGCCTGCCCAGCATGACCCCGGCCTTTCGGGAAACCACTTCCAGCACGTCGGGCCTGTCCAGCATCTGGGCCGTAAAATCGTTGCCGCAGCGCAGTTCCAGCCGGTCTCCCACCAAAGCGCCCTGGACAGGAGCATTGGGCGTGGCCACAAAAAAGCCGCTGATGGGTGGCTTCAGTTCCTTGCGCACATTGCCGCACAGCTCCGACCAGAAGCCCACAGGCGTGTCATCCCTGGACACTGGCAGCTCTTCCTCCCCGGGAGGGGCATCCTCATCCCCCGGCATGGGAGGCCTGTCGTCCAGATCCTCCGGCACAGGGGGCTGTTGCTTTTTCTCAGGCGCCGCCGCAACAAAGCTGCCGCTCTTCACCTGTTCCTCCAGGCGGGTCAGCCGGGCGTTCAAAGCTTTCGCGTCCAGGCTCAGCTCCGGCTGGCACAGCTGCACAAGGCACAGCTCCGCATCCATCCGGCGGCTGGACGCCCGGGTAAAGCCTGCCAGCGTGGTCTGCAAAAGCTCCATCATACGGATCAGCTCGCCGCTGGACAGCTTCTTAGCCAGATCCATGGTCTCCTTGTCCGAGGCAACCCCGGAGAACATGGAGATTCCCCCGCCTCCAGCGGTTTTCAGCACCAGCAAGTCCCGGGTCAGGCAGGCCATTTCGTCCAGCATGGCGCTTAAGTCCTTTCCCTCGGTATACAAGCGGTTGAACAGTTCCAGGGCGCTTTTGGTATCGTGAGCCGCGATATAACCCATCAGTTCGCCGCATTTGCGTTCTCCCGCGATGCCCAGGCAGGCATACACCCGCTCCGCAGTCAACTCCCCGGTGGTGGCGGAGGCGCATTGATCCAATAGGCTCAAGCCGTCCCGCATACCGCCATCGGCAAGTCTCGCCAGCACCCGGGCCGCGCCGTCATCCAGGTCGATGCTTTCCTGGTAGGCCACGTATTGCAGCCGGGCGGCAATGTCCTCCTGGCTGATGCGCCGGAAGGAGAACCGCTGGCATCGGGACAAAATGGTGGCCGGAACCTTGTGCAGCTCCGTGGTGGCCAGAATAAACAGCAGATGCTCCGGCGGCTCCTCGATGATCTTCAGCAGAGCATTGAAAGCCGAGATGGACAGCATATGCACCTCGTCGATGATATACACCCGCATTTTCACCTGGGAAGGGGTATAGATAGCATCATCCCGCAGATCCCGGACATTGTCCACGCCGTTGTTGGAGGCGGCGTCAATTTCCAGCACGTCCATGCAGGAGCCGGAATCGATGGCCTTGCACGCCTCGCAGCAGTTGCAGGGATTGCCGTTATCCGGGTGTAGGCAGTTGACCGCCTTGGCCAATATTTTGGCGCAGCTGGTTTTGCCCGTTCCCCGGGAACCGGTGAACAAGTAGGCGTGGCTCAGTTTCCCGGTGATAATCTGGGTTTTTAGGGTCTGGGTCACCGCCGCCTGTCCGGAAACATCGTCAAAGGTCTGGGGGCGGTATTTCCGGTAAAGGGCCTGGTATGCTGACATGGCGCGCCTCCTTTCCAAAAAGTGTGAAGTTTGGAGTTTGGAGTGTGGAGTTAGGAGTTCCCACTCCCCACTGCACACTCCAAACGGAACCGACCGGCTCATAACAAGATCGCACACCCACATTTGAACAAGCTGCATACCCGTAACCAGCGCAGTTAACTCAAGAACGGCAACCCCGCGGCACACGGGAAGATCCGCTTAATGCTGCTTGGTTCCCCACCTGACATGGTTCACGGGATCCCGTTGCGCAAGACCGATCTCTCAACATCACTTACGCAGGTCAGACGATATACAAAGCTTGTCCGGGTGTGGGAATTCATCCCTGCTATAGCGGATTGCAGGTACAGGGCACCGCTATCTCCCCGACTAGTGCGACCTTGTTATAAGCCGGTCAGGCATTCACAAGGTAATTATTGAATTTAGGCCAGCTTAGCGTCGATAAAATCCGCCAGCTCCTGGAAGGTGGTGATCTTCTGATCCTCCAGATCCAGCTCGACACCCAGTTCGGTCTCCAGATCCATAATCATCTCCACCACGTCCAGGGAATCGATACCCAGGCTCTCAAAGGTGGAATCCGGGGTGATCTCCGCAGGATCCAGCTCCAGCTGCTTGGCCGCATAATTAACCAGTTTCTCGTACATCAATAAAACCCTCCTTGAAAAGATATCTAAGGCACGATCTTGTTGCTATTTTAGTACAGGTTCTCTGTTTTGTCAATGCTGGATTTCAAACCTTCCCACGCTCTACTCGTTGGACAGCTTAACCACAATGGTATCTGCAATCCGTTTCACAGAATCCCTCCCAGGCCAGACCCCCATTTCCGCCACTTCCGGCAATGCAAGGATCTGATATTGCCGCTCCTGTTCCACATACGGGAATCGGAAGGAATAATCCGCCGGAACCGGGGAGCCTGGCGCAATCTCCATTTCCGGGAATTCCTGCGAACTGGTACGATAGTATTCTAACGTAAAATCCGTATATTGATCCATAAACAGCATCATATGGTCATAGTAAAACAGCGCCGCCTTGCAAACCAGCTTCAAAGGCCCCAATGTTCCCAGCTGCGCGTCATCCACATCCGCGCTTTCCGAAAGTGGATCGAAGGTGCCAACAAACGCGATGTATTTCGCGGTGCCATCGTCCTCCAAATGAATCCGCGTAGAAAGCTCCACCATGGTGGCATAGGATTTTTCATAGCTTCGATCCAAATAGGTATAGCAGACATTTGCCATCACACTGTTATGGAAGAACACGGCAATCAGCAAAAGCAGCACCCCCTGCTTCAACGCCGGGCCAGCCCAGCGTTCACACAGGACGCCTGTAAAAAGGAACAGCAGCACAATGGATTGGAGCATACGGGTATAATAGGTCGTTCCCGGTGCAACGAAATAACACAGGTAGCAGGCAAACGGAATGACCGCCACGCACAAAACTGCCAGCAAAAATGACGGAACACGGCGGTAAATCCCGCTTTTGAAAACGGAAATACCAAACACCAGGAAAAAAGCAGCGCAGGAAAGGCAGCTTAGCACGGAATAGGTACTCCAACCATGATAGCGGGGATCTCGCTCCAGCAGGAACCAGACAAAGGAAACAACGCTGTTTTTTGCCGCAGACAGAAGCTGCCCAATGGAAAATCCCATGCTGTCGATTCCTTGATAGGACGCAGCCGCAACGCCCTGTACCCGCAGCAAAAGCTGCCACAGAAAATAATACAGGACAAGCCCGGTGACATAAATTCCCGCCTGGAACAACACCCACTTCCCACACATCCTTGCGTCATACCGATTCTCCAACAGAATCCCAAGAAAATAGCAAATTGCCAGCACCAACGCAAAGGAAAGATAAGCCTGGTAAATTCCGCAGGTCAAACAAATCAAAACAGCGCTCAAAAGAAACGCTTTCCATCCCCCCGTCTGCTCCATTCGGGAGCAAAACACAGCCAGGCTGCTAAACAGCATGGCAATCATATAGCCATCTGCGGTATACTCAAAGAACATCGTCTCCGTAATGGCCGGAAACGACACCAGCAATCCGCTGGATACCACAATCAAGCACGGATTCTGAATATCCAAAACATCCGTTATGACCACCATGGTCAAAGCCATGGCAAAAACAGACATCACACCGATCAGCCATGGCAGGTCAAAATAGGAGCTGAGCATACAGGCAATGGATAGAAACCATCTGCCGGATGCAACCATATTCTGGCTGCTGTAGGCGTTATACAGCCCATCAAAATAGGGAAGATTGTTTGTAAATTTGTAAAGATGCACCAGCAGGCCGATTACAAAGGCTGAAACAAACGCAATCTTCCAATTCCTTTTCACTTTATTTTGATAGAAGGTAATCCATTTGTATCCCATAGCCTTACTCCGCTTCTTCCGAATGCACAGCCATGCCAGCGGCATAGGCTGTGGCCCAGGCGATTTGTAAGTTGAAGCCGCCGGTGTAGGCATCGCAGTCCATGACCTCTCCGGCAAAATACAACCCGGGAACCAGTTTGGAGCCCATGGTTTTCGGGTCGATCTCCGACACCTTCACACCGCCGCTGGTCACGATGGCCTCCGCCACCGGGCGCTTGCCGGTGATCTCCACAGGGAAGGCTTTCAGCAGCTCCACCAGACTCCGGCGGGCAGCCCGGGTCAGAGAATTGGCCTGCATGTCGGGGGGGATTCCCAACCGTTCCAGCACCACCGGAATCATGCTCCGGGGCAGAAGATCCGTCAGCGCGTTCTCCATGGTTCGGTTCTGATACTGCTCCAAGTCCCGCAAAATCCGCGCATCCAGCTTGCTTTCCTCCAGGGCCGGCTTCAGATCGATCACAAGGCGGCAGCCCTCCCCTTTCCAATGGCAGCTGGCGGACAGCACCGTGGGGCCGGAGACGCCGAAGTGGGTAAACAGCAGCTCTCCAAAATCCTTGTACAGCACCTTTCCCTTGGCGTTGAGCAGCTTGACGCCCACATTGCGCAGAGACAGTCCCTGCATCTTCTGGCAGTCCTGCCCCGCCGTTTCCAACGGCACCAGACTTCCCACTGCCGGGATCACCGTATGGCCCAGCTCAGCCGCCATGGCGTAGCCGTCTCCGGTGGAGCCGGTGGCGGGATAGGATGCCCCGCCGGTAGCCAGGATGACCCACCTGGCGGGAATCGTTTCGTTCTGGGTTTGAACCCCGGACACCTGGCCCTGGTTCGTCAAAATATGGCTGACCCGGGCGGTTTTCACCGTGACGCCCTGGCGGCGCAGCTCCGATTGCAGGCATTCCAAAATAGAGGATGCCCGGTCTGTCACAGGAAATACCCGGTTTCCCCGCTCGGTTTTCAGTGCGCAGCCCCGCTGTTCAAAAAACGCCTTGGTTTTTTCCGGGGGAAAGGCCGTCATGGCGCTGTACAGGAACCGCCCGTTTCGGGGGGTGTTTTGCAGCACCTCCTGGGCGGAGCAATCGTTGGTCACGTTGCAGCGGCCCTTTCCGGTGATCAGCAGCTTTCGTCCCAGGCGGTCGTTCCGCTCCAGCAGCAGCACCCGTTGGCCCTGGCTGGCCGCAGTGATGGCGGCAAACATTCCGGCGGGGCCGCCGCCGATGACGATTCCATCAAACGCCCTCATCGCTCAACCTGCTTTTCGTACACATCGTATTCATCCCAGATCCGCTCCAGATTGGCGAAGGTCTGGGAAAGCTCCTTCTCCCGCTTGGAGGCCACCGCCACGATTAGGGCATTCACCAGGCTTAGGGGCGCCACGATGGAATCTACCAGGGATACCATATCGCTCTTGGCCACCAGGACATGGTCGCTGCACTGGCCCAGAGGAGACAGCTTGCTGTCGGTGATGCCGATGACCGTAGCACCGGCGCTACGGCAGTATTTCGCCCCCTTGGTGGTGGAGGAAGAATACCGGGGGAAGGAGAAGGCAATGACCACGTCCTCGGAATTCACGCTGACAATTTTTTCAAACATCTCCCCCGCGCTAACACCAGAGATCACGTGGACATTGTTGAACATGTAGTTTAGGTAGTAGCCCAGAAAGTTGGCCAACGGCGCCACAGAGCGCACGCCCAGGATGTAAACCCGCTTGGCCTTCAAAATGGCGTTCACCGCCGCCCGGAACTCACTCCGATCCACGGTTTCGCTGGTCTGACGCAGCTTCTCCATGTCGCTGTGGAGCACCATGGACACCACATCCTGGTCACCAATGCGGTCGTTGGCCACCTCCAGCCGCTGAACCGAGGTCAAGCGGTTCAGTACCATTTCCTGCATGGCCTTCTGCATACTGGGATACCCATCGAACCCCAGATCCACCGCGAAACGAACCACGGTCGATTCCGAGACCCCCACGGTTTTGCCCAGCCGGTTGGCGGTCATAAAAGCCGCCTTGTCATAGGACTCGGTGATATAGCGGGCGATGCGCTTCTGGCCCTTGGAAAAGGTGGGCTCTTTTTCCTGTAGAATCGCTAAAATATCGTAACTCATAGCTGCCTCCCATATGGCGCAGAGTAATTTTTTGACCCATCTATAGTAGCAAATGCTGCCGGATTTTGCAAGAGGCCAATCCTCCACCGCAAAAAAATATCACGATTCCTGTTGCAGGGAACGCACTTCCTCCGGCGTTAAGTACCGCCATTTTCCCAGTGGGAGGCTGCCCAGGCGAAGGCTCCCCTCTTGAACCCGGCGCAACCGAGTAACTGTCATTCCCGCCGCCTGACACATCCGGCGAATCTGCCGGTTGCGGCCCTCGTGGATGGTCACCAGAAAGCTGGCCTTGTCCTCCGAAGCCGTCATTCGCTTGACGATGGGTTTCCGGATGGTATAGCCGTCCAGGGTAATGGGCCGGGACAGACGTTCCTCCGCTCCCGGCTGATACCCCTTCACCCAAACCTCATAGGTCTTTTTCACCTCATGCTTTGGGTGCATAAGGGCGTTGGCAAAGCCGCCGTCGTTGGTAAACAGCAGCAGCCCCTC
>CAMEWZ010000028.1 GCA_945946745.1 uncultured Clostridia bacterium
CCGCTGCGCAATTAATTACAATTTGTACCGCCGTAACGATACCGAGCGGTGCCCAATGGCGTAACGATTACCACCCAGCCCGGGCACGAATTGTCCGCGGCGACTCGCCGCCAAATTACAATTTATCTGTCTGCTGAGTCAGGTCGATATGCATTAAATAATATTCCGGTGGTGACACTGCCCCCTGGCAGTGGACGAATACATCCAGAAACGCCTCTCCCGCCTCCTGGCGGAGCCGGTGGAAGCAGGGAAGAACGCCCTCCCCGGCGCTTTTGCGCAGGCCGTTGCGGCCCAGATAGTCGAAAATCAGCGGAAGTGCCTGGGAAAGCTGGGGTAGAAGGGCATCCGCCTCGCCCCGAACGGTCAGCATCGCGTAATCCGCCGGGGGCTGGGAAACCAGCTCCACGCTGCCGTCCTCACCAAAATCGTCCTTCGGCAGAATCAGCCCTGCTCCATAGCCCCGCAGTCCAAATCGGTTTTTCTGCTCTGCCGTGACCTGGGGAAAGGCCCAACCAATGGACGCGGTGGCGTCCGGCAGGCCCACAGCCCTGGCCCAGCGTTCCAGATGGGCGGCGGCATCCGCTTCCGGCTGGGAGGAAATCACCACATATTGGGCAAAGCGAAACCCCGCTACCCGCACCACCCGCACCTGGGAATAGCGGCGCTCCTGTTCTGACAGATCCTCCCGCAGAAGGGCGTCCAGCTTGCAGCCAAACACATCTCCCAGCTCTGGCAGCTTCAGAAGCTCCGGGAGGGCCTCACCGGATTCCCATTTGGAGACGGTCTGCCGGGATACCCCCAGCTTCAAGGCCAGGGCCTCCTGGGTCAAACCGTTTTTGCGGCGCAGATATTGGATGTTTTCTCCGAGAAACATGCGGTTTCCCCCTCTTTTTTCTATAGTATATCAAAGGAAATCGGTCTTGTCTACCAACGCTGGCGTGCTTTTTTCCTTTTTTCCGCAACCGCTGGTTGCACGGCGGAAGTTTCTGGAGGAAAGGGTTGCATTTTGGGGAAAGGAAGTGTATGATAGTAGGCATTAAGACTTTGTTAAGATATTTGCGGTATTCATAAAGAACGCGCAAAGGCCCGGGAGGGCAGGGAGGAACTATGCGGATCGTAGTGGTTGGTATCGGCAAGGTGGGCAGCACCGTGGCGGAGTATCTGGCTAAGGAAGGCCACGAAGTCACCGTGGTGGATCATAACCCGGAGGTCGTGGAGCGCATGACCAGCCGGTACGATGTGTTGGGCGTCTGCGGAAACGGCGCTTCCCTGGAGGTGCAGAAGCAGGCGGGCATTTCCCGGGCGGAGCTGTTCGTGTCGCTGACCTCCTCGGATGAATTCAATATTCTGTGCTGCATCATGGCCCGAAAAAACGGCGCCAGGCACGTTATTGCCCGGGTGCGCAATCCGGACTACTTCCAGCAGATGCTGTTTCTGCGGGAGGAGCTGGGGCTTTCCATGGCCGTCAACCCGGAGATGGAGGCGGCGGACGCCATCGGACGGATGCTGCGTTTCCCCAGCGCCACCAAGCTGGAACTGTTCGCCAAGGGACGGTTGGAAATGGCGGAGGTAACCCTGCCTGCGGGTACGCCCCTGGACGGGGTGGTTTTGCAGGAACTGCAAGCCAAATTTGGCGCCCAAGTGCTGGTCTGCGCGGTGCGGCGGGGCCAGGAGGTCATCATTCCCACCGGTAATTTCGTGCTCCGGGCGGGGGATCACATCAGCGTCTCCGCGGGACACGCCGACCTCAATACCTTCTTCAAGCGCACCGGACTGTACCGGGACAGCGTTCGCTCGGTGCTCATCGTGGGCGGCGGGCGGATCGCCTTTTACTTAGCCGTCCAGCTGCTCCGGCTGGGGATCCGGGTGAAGATCGTGGAGCAGGACGAGGCTACCTGCGAGACCCTCAGCGATCTTCTGCCCAAGGCGGAAATCCTCCGGGGCGATGGTACCGACCAGGAGCTGCTGATCGAGGAGGGCATCGGAAGTGTGGATGCCTGCGTGGCGCTGACCGGCGTGGATGAGGAAAACATCATTGTGTCCATGTTCGCCGCGACACAGCAGGTGAAAAAGGTAATTACCAAGGTCAACCGGGCGAACCTGCTGACCATTTTGCACAGCGTGGGCATTGAAAGCGTGGTGTCCTCCCGGACGGTGACCGGCGACCGGATCGTGCGCTATGTCCGGGCCATTTCCAATTCCCACGGCAGCAGCGTCCAGACCCTGTACCGGCTGCTGGACGGCCGGATGGAGGCATTGGAATTTGAGGTCAGCGAGAACGCTCCCTTTGTGCGAAAGACCCTCCAGGAGCTGACCTTCCGCAAGGGCGTGCTGATCGCGGGCATCGTCCGGGATGGCAGGCTCATTCATCCCCAGGGCAGCGACTATATGCTTCCCGGAGACCTGGTCACGGTGGTCACCACCATTCCCGGCCTCCAGGGCCTGGGAGATACCTTGACGGAGGGCTGAGCATGAATGGCCGAATGATTGTCTATACGGTGGGGATGCTGCTGAAGGTGGAGGCGGCGTTGATGCTGCTGCCCCTGGCGGTGTGCCTCATTTACGGGGAAAGTCCCCTGGCTTTCGGAGCGGTGATCCTGGTGCTGCTGGCACTGGGGCAGACCATGTCCGCCCGGCGGCCGAAAAACGATGCCATCTATGCCAGAGAGGGCTTTTTCATTGTGGGACTTTCCTGGATTTTGCTGTCGGTATTCGGGGCGCTGCCCTTTGTGATCTCCGGGGAGATTCCCCGGTTTGTGGACGCCCTGTTTGAGACGGTGTCCGGCTTCACCACCACCGGCGCCAGCATTCTGACGGATGTGGAGGCTATGAGCTACGGAATGCTGTTCTGGCGCAGCTTTACCCACTGGGTGGGCGGCATGGGCGTGCTGGTTTTTGTGCTGGCGGTGCTGCCCAAATCCGATGCCCAGACTTTGTATATTATGAAAGCGGAGGTGCCGGGGCCGACCTGCGGCAAGCTGGTGGCCAGGGTGCGGCATACGGCGCTGATCCTCTATGGCATTTACCTTGCCATGACCGTGCTGCTGGTGCTTTTGCTGGTGGTGGGGGGAATGCCCCTGTTCGACTCGGTGATTCACGCCTTTGGCACGGCGGGCACCGGCGGCTTCGGCATCAAGGCTGCCAGCATCGGTTATTATGATTCGGCGTATTTTGACTATGTGATCGGCATTTTTATGATGCTGTTCGGCGTGAATTTTAACCTATACTATTTTCTGCTGCTGGGAGATGTGGTCAGCGTGGTAAAAAGCGAGGAGCTGCGCTGGTATGTGGGCATCATCGCCGCCGCCACCGGCTTGATCGCCTGGAACATCCTGCCCCAGTACGGCAGCTTCGGCAGCAGCCTGCGCTATGCCTTCTTCCAGGTGTCCAGCATCATCACCACCACCGGCTACACCACGGCGGATTACAGTTTGTGGCCCAATTTTTCCCAGGCGATCCTGGTGGCAATCATGTTCATCGGCGCCATGGCCGGCTCCACCGGCGGCGGTATCAAGGTTTCCCGGCTGGTGATTTTGGTGAAAAGCGCCTATCGGGAGCTGTGTACCATGCGCTCGCCACGGACGGTGCGGTGTCTCAAATTTGAGGGAAAGCCCCTGGAGAAGCAGACCGGCTCCGGCATTCAGGCATTTCTGACGGCTTTTTTGGTGCTGTTCAGCCTGAGCGTACTGGTGCTTTCCCTGGATCAATTTGACCATGTTTCCAATTTCACAGCCGTGGCGGCCTGCATCAACAACATTGGCCCGGCCCTGGGCGTCTGCGGCCCGGTGGGCAGCTATGCCCCCTTCAGCGACCTGTCCAAGCTGGTGCTGAGCTTCGACATGCTGGCGGGGCGGCTGGAAATCTTCCCGCTGCTGATGCTGTTCACCCCCTCCACCTACCGGAAAAAATAGGGCATCACCGCATAATGGAGCAAGGAGATTCGGCGAGAGATTTTGGCACAAGCGAAAGTATGGAAAATGCGGGAATACTGGATGTATTTCCCATTTTTCATACTGCGCGATTGGGGCAAAAGATCCGCCGAAGCCCGCAGTGCCCATTGTGCGGTGCTGCCATAGAAAAGCCCTTTTTCGCCGCCTCCGTCTGCCCGGAGGCGGCGCTTTTTGGGTAAGCGGTTGCATTCTGCGGAAAAATATGCTATGATGCAAAAAGCTTGAATATTTTGGAGGTCATTGCCGTGAAGAAAAAACTTGTGACCATCCTGGTGGTAATCGTGCTGATCCTAAGCCTGCTTGTGGCCGGGGCCATTGGGTTTTTGTGGTACCGGGATAACCACATTTTTGTGGACGGAAAGGCATACTCCATCCACGTCCAGAGCCTGGATCTGCGGGAGGAGGACATCTCCTTTGCCCATTATGACGCGGTTCACAGCCAGCTGCCTGGATGCGAAATTTTGTGGAACGTACCCTTCCAGACCGGGAAATACCCCAATGACAGCACCAGTTTGACCGTCTCCAGCTTCAGCGGGGAGGACGAGCGGATTTTGCTGGACTATTTCCCCAAGCTCCAGAAGCTGGACGCAACCGGCTGCCGGGATTACGCGATGCTGGAGGATTTTCGGGCCCAGCGGCCCCAGTGCCAGGTGATCTACCAGGTGGATCTGGGCGGAAAGGCCTTTGCCCCGGATACGGAGGAACTGGTGCTGGAAGCGGGGGATTACACCTACGATACCTTGATGGAGAACCTGCCCCATCTGCCCAAGGTCAAGGCCATCCAGCTGAAAATGCCGGAGTTGAGCCTGGAGCAGATCGACGGGCTGAAGCAGGCCTATGAGACCATCGACTTCACCTGCACGGTGGCGCTTCTGGGCCAGGAATACGACACCCAGACCACCCAGCTGGACTTGTCCGCTATGGAAAGCGCCGATGTGGCGGGGATTGTGGAAAAGCTGGCCATGCTGCCGAATCTGGAAAGCGTGGAGCTGATGGACAGCGCCGGGAGCAGCCGCTTGAGCAAGACGGATGTGAAGGCGCTGATGGATGCCGCGCCTCAGGTGCAATTCCACTACACCTTTGATTTCTACGGCACCACCTTGTCCACCGATGAGGAGGAAGTCCACCTCAAGAATGTGAATATCGGCGACGAAGGGGAGCCGGAGGTACGCGCGGCCCTGGATCTGATGCCCCACTGCACCCGGTTCGTGCTGGAAAACTGCCGCATTTCCAACGAGGTAATGGCCCAGCTCCGGGAGGACTACCGGGATCAGACCAAGGTGGTCTGGCGGGTGGAGTACGGCGGCGGCAGCTGCATGACCGACTGCGAGGTCATCCGCTGCACCTATAAGCTGACAGACAAAAACAGCAAGAATCTGATCTACTGCGAGGATGTACGGTTTATGGACGTGGGGCACAATGATGTGACCTACCTTTCGGATTTCTCCTTCGTGACGGGAATGCCCAAGCTGGAGGCCATCATCCTCTCCAGCGCCTATGTCAAGGATTTGACGCCATTCGCCAGCTGCAAGAATCTGAAGTTCTTTGAAGCCGCCTTCTGCGGCCTGCTGGAGGACATTTCTCCTCTGGCCCAGTGTGAGAAGCTGGAGATGGTGAACATCAGCTTCACCAAGGTTACGGACATTTCGCCTTTGTATGAGCTGCCCATCACCAACCTGTGCGCCAAGAATTATTCCAAGAACCGGGTTTCCGCGGAGGATCAAGCGAAATTTGCCGAGCTGCACCCCGACTGCTGGGCCTTGTACGAGGGCGAGCAGCCCTATGGCGACGGCTGGCGGTATGCCGGTGACGCGAAGAACTCCTATTTGCCCTATTACGCCATGCTCCGCAAGGTGTTCCGGTATGACGATGATGTCATTCCCAACAGCGTGGGCTGGTATTTACGAGAGGGAGACACCGATCTGCCCGAAACCACATAACAGAAGGAAGTGTTTTTATGAACAAAATCATTCACACCCCCAATGCCCCTGCCGCCATCGGCCCCTATTCCCAGGCGGTGCAGGCGGGAAAGCTGCTGTTCGTCTCCGGGCAGATTCCCATTGACCCGGCCACCGGCGCGTTTGCCGGAGAAGACATTGCAACTCAAACCCGGCAGTCGCTGACCAATGTGAAGAACATTTTGGCCGCAGCGGGCTATACCTGCGCCGATGTGGTGAAAACCACCGTGCTGCTGGCGGACATTGGTGATTTTGCCGCCATGAACGCCGTCTACGCCGAATTCTTCACGGAAAACTGCCCCGCCCGGGCCTGCTTTGCTGTCAAGGATCTGCCCAAGGGCGCCCTGGTGGAAATTGAGGCTGTGGCCTGCAAGGAATCATAGGATTTCTCGATGAAATAGCTAACCGCCGGTGGGAGATTTCTTCCATCGGCGATTTTTCGTGAAAAGTAGTTGAAACATCAACCAAAATGTGATATTCTATCCAAATGACCAACTATAGATCAAGGAAGGGCAGCGTTATGAACCGTATCGTCACGATGGTTTTGAAAAACCTGGGAATTGTGCCCGGTGCCTGGATGAAGCTTTGCCGCTATGCCAAGCATCCGGAGCAGTATTCCGAGGAGGAGATGTACCGCCACATTCAGTTTATTCTGAAACGGGCGATTCAAGGCGGAAATGTGAACTTGACGGTCTCCGGCCAGGAGAACATCCCGGCGGAAGGGGGCTTTATGCTCTACGCCAACCACCAGGGCATGTTTGACGTGCTGGCCATCGCCGCCACCTGTGACCGGCCCATCGGCGCGGTGCTGAAAAAAGAGCTGTACAACATCCCCTTCCTGCACCAGATTGCCCTGTGTACCCGCTCCTATGCCATGGATCGGGAGGATGTGCGCCAGTCGCTGCGGGTGATTCAGGCGGTGACCGAGGAGGTCAAAAACGGCCGGGGTTACTTGATTTTCCCGGAGGGAACCCGGAGCAAGGTGGGCAACGGTATGAACGAATTCCACGGCGGCAGCTTCCGCTGCGCCACCAAGAGCCAGTGTCCCATCGTTCCCATTGCCCTGGTGGACTGCTTCAAGGTGCTGGATCAAAAGGGCAGCAAGCCGGTTTCCGTCCAAATCCACTACCTCCCGCCCATCCCCTATGAGGAATACCGGCAGCTGAAGCCCACCCAGGTGGCGGAGCTGGTGAAGGCGCGGATTGGAGAAAAAATCCGCCAGTGTACAGAAGGAGAAGAAAATGGTTAGAATCATCACAGACTCCGCGGCGGATTTTGAGCCTTGGGAGTTGAAGGAACTGGATATCCACTGCATCCCGCTGACGGTGATCTTCGGCGAGCAGGAATACCAGGAGAATGTCAACCTGTCCAAGGAGGAATTCTATCGCCTGCTGGAAGAAAACCAGGGCGCGCCCAAAACGGCCCAGCCCTCCCCGGCGGTGCTGATGGAGCAGTTCCGCCAGGCCAAGGAGGCGGGGGACGAGGCGGTGTATATCACCCTGTCCTCGGCTCTCAGCGGCACCTATCAGAGCGCTGTGATGGCCAAGGAAATGGTGGGCTGCCCGGGCAGCTACGTGGTGGACAGCAAAAACGCCACCGGCGGCCAGCGGCTGCTGGTGGAGCAGGCGGTGCTGCTGCGGGACGCGGGGAAAACCGCCGTGGAGATCGTGGCGGGGGTGGAGGCCATCCGGGATCGGGTGGTGCTGTACGCCTGTATCGACACCCTGGAATACCTGTACCACGGCGGACGGATCAGCCACACCGCCTACAAGATCGGCACCATGGCCCAGGTCAAGCCCATCATCCGGGTTTCCCAGGATGGCCGGGTGGAGGTGCCCTCCAAGGCGCTGGGGATGCGCAAGGGCATGGATTTTTTGTGCAAGCGGCTGGAGGAGCAGAAGCCGGACTTGGCATACAACCTCTATGTCATGTACACTGCCGATCGGAGCAATGGGGAGATACTGGCCCAGCGGCTGGAACAGCTGGGCTATGATGTGCCGCCGGAGCAGATCGTGAACGTGGGCGCGGCCATTGGCAGCCATGTGGGCCCCAAGGCCTGCGGTCTGGTTTACATTGGCGCATAGACTGTCCTATTTGAAATTTGTCCGTCCTGGAAAAACCAGGACGGATATTTTGTTTTTCGATGAAAAACGACTTTTTCCAGAAATCTTAGCAATAACTTAAGGAATCCTTAAAGGGCGGGTGGTTGATTCCGACGGCAAAAGTCTTTATAATGATGCCAAAGAACCGAATGGGAGGTTACAAAATGAACTGGAAGAAATGGTTGGCGATGGGCTGTGCCATGACCTTGTGCGCGGCGCTGGCAGGCTGCGGGGATCATACCAAGGTATATGTGCAGTCGGTGGAGGTTTTGGCAAGCCAAGGCGGCATTGCCCCGGGCGACCGGTTCTCCGGCCTGGTGGTGTCCGAGCATGTGACCCAGATCAAAAAGGATGACAACAAAACCGTGGCGGAGCTGCTGGTCAAGGAGGGCGACGATGTCAAGCAGGGGCAAGGGCTGTTCAGCTATGACACCGAGGAACTTCAGCTGACCCTGGACAAGCAGCGCCTGGAGGTGGAGCAGCTGAACGCCTCCATTGAAAACTACAAAAGCGAGATCAAATCCCTGGAACGGGAGCGGGACAAAACAGGCGGCACCACCCGTCTGCAATACACCGTGCAGATTCAGACTGCCCAAGTGGATCTAAAGGAGGCGGAGCTGAAGCTGAAGACCAAGGAGTCGGAGGTGGCCAAGTCCGAGGAGCTGCTGGCCAACGCTACGGTAACCTCTCCGGTAGATGGCCGGGTGCAGGCCATCAGCGAGGAAGGCGCCACGGACAATAACGGCAAGCCTCTGCCATACATCACCATCCAGCAGATTGGCTCTTACCGGGTCAAGAGCCTTCTGGGCGAATTGCAGCGGGGCGCGGTGGCTGAGGGCAGCCGAATGCGGCTGATCTCCCGCACCGATGACAGCCAGACCTGGACGGGCACCGTGACCCTGGTGGATTACGAGAACCCTTCCCAGGGCAGCGATAATGACCGCTACTACGGCATGTCCAGCAATGAGATGACCTCCTCCAGCAAATACCCCTTCTATGTGGAGCTGGACAGCACCGATGGCTTGATCCTGGGGCAGCACCTGTATCTGGAAATTCTGACGGAGGAAGGGCAGACCACCGGGCCCAGCATCAGCGCAACCTTTGTCTGCTACAACGAGGACGGTTCCGCCTACGTCTGGGCGGAGAACCGGGGCAAGCTGGAAAAGCGGGACGTGGTTCTGGGAGAGTACAATCCCATGGCGGATACTCAAGAGATCACGGAGGGCCTGAGCCTGGAGGACTACATTGCCTTCCCGGATCTGACGGTCTGCCGGGAGGGCGCTCCCACCACCCGGGAGGCGCCTGCGGTGCCAACCGAGCCACAGGAGCCGGTGCTGGAAGGCGGGGTGGCATAATGGCCATTTTAAAGCTGACAGACATTTGCAAGGATTACATCCAGGGCAAGGAGCCGGTGCGGGTGCTGAAGAATATCAACTTAACCGTGGAGCGGGGGGATTATCTGGCCATCATGGGCCCCTCCGGCTCCGGCAAGACGACCCTCATGAACATCATCGGCTGCCTGGACGTGCCCACCTCCGGCACCTATGAGCTGGACGGCAGGAATTTGCAGGATTTGACCGATGACGAGCTGGCGGATATCCGCAACCGGCATCTGGGCTTTGTGTTTCAGTCTTTCCACCTGCTGCCCAAGATGGAGGCAGTGGACAATGTGGCGCTACCCCTGCTCTATGCCGGTGTGCCGCTGAAGGAGCGCCGGGAACGGGCGGAGGAGGCCCTGCGGGCGGTGGGCCTGGGGGAACGGATTCATTTCCTGCCCAACCAGCTTTCCGGCGGCCAGTGCCAGCGGGTGGCCATCGCCCGGGCTATGGTGGGAAAGCCGGATCTGCTGCTGGCGGATGAGCCTACCGGCGCCCTGGATACCAAGGCGGGCAATCAGATCATGGACATTTTCCGGCAGCTCAGCGCCGAGGGTATGACCATCATCATGATTACCCATGAGCCGAGCATTGCCGCCTGCGCGAAGAAAACCTACCGCATTCTGGACGGCGAGCTGCACACCGAGGAAACCCAGGAGGAGGTTGTGGGCGATGAAGCTTGATAAACGGAAGAAAAAGTGGCTTCTGTCCGGCACGGCGGCAGTGCTGGTGCTGGCCATCGGTGCCGGCATTTGGTTCGGCGTGGTCAGCAAGTCGGAGCCGGTGAATGTGTATTGTTTCAATTATATCGGCATGACGGAATTCTGGGGGGATAACCAGGAAAGCTATGGCCCCGTGACCACGGACAAAATCCAGACGGTGGTTCTCTCCGACACCCAGACGGTGACAAAGGTTTTGGTTTCGGAAGGGGATCAAGTGAAGGAAGGCGACGTGCTGATGACTTACGACACCACCTTGTCCGATCTGGCACTGGAGCGGAAGCGCCTGGATGTGGAAAAGAAAAAGCTGGAGCTGCAGGCTGCCAAGGAACAACTCCAGAAAATCAAGAATATGACCCCCATGGATCCCAATGCCTTGAATCCTCCCATTCCCGAACCCACCATCCCGGATTTGGGGGCGGAGATGGATAAAGAGAAAGACTATGTGGCTCCGGATGTGAAATATTTGAAAGATCACGATGGCACCGCAATTGAAAAAGCCATGGTATTTTGGGTGCGGGATGGCAAACCCATTGATAACAGGATGCTTTCCGCGTTTTATGATTATTTCAAAGCTCATATAACGGACGAGGAGAGTAAGCCGGAATCCCGTGCCTCTGTTGAACCACAGACAGACGACTCGGCGGGGGACAGCAATTCCGATGGTGGCAAGGAGGACATTCCTGGCGATGGCGAGGAGGATACTCCCAACAATGGCACGGGGGATACTCCCGGTGACGGCAAAGGGGACACTCCTGGTGACGGCAAAGAGGATACTCCCGGTGACGGCAAAGAGGACACGCCCGGTGACGGCAAAGGGGACACGCCCGGTGACGGCAAAGAGGACACTCCCGGTGACGGCAAAGAGGATACTCCCGGCGACGGCAAAGGGGATACTCCTAATGACGGCAAAGAGGGCACTTCCGACGATGGAAAGAAAGATCCTTCCGCTAACGGGGAAGATCAGAAGCGCAAAGAGATAGAAAATGGATTGGAGAATGAGAAAGAATCCAGGGAAGAACCTACCGTCCTGGGAATCCGGTGCAGCTTGATCGGGCCGGACAAAACGGTCTCGGTGCAGGAAGGAAAAGCAGTCACGCTGCCCTTTACCCTTGCTGTCGATGGCTGGAAAGCGGGGAATACGGTTCGCTGGGATTTTTCTCCCAAAACGGACGGTGCCTTGATTGGGAGTTACAATAACGGAAGCGAATTCGTTCTTTCCGGCTTTCCCAAGCTGGAAGACGGTAAGAACTACACGCTGACAGCAACGTATACGTATTATGACGAGAATGGATATCCCAAGGAAGTGTCTTCCATCGAGCCATACACCTTTACCTTGAAGGTTGAGAAAGACGATAAGCCTGTAAAGCTGGAAAAGGATTTTTATGTTATTCTCAAGGTAACGGAGGATGACAAAGAGCGAGGCATTCCGCTTATCTGGCAGGGCGTGCATGTCTACTGCTATGACGATGACAGCTTCGCGTTTACGTTGTTTGACGCCTCGGTTTTGGAGGACTACACCCTCACCCCAATTGAGGTAGAGGAGACCGAACCGCCCGAGATTGACTTTGGCAGCGGCTATACGGCGGCGGAAATCGCCAAAATGCGTTCCGAGCAGGAGAAGAAAATCAAGGAGCAGGAGCTTGCTATGCGGATGGCCGAGGCGGAGTATAAAATCATGCTCTCCGAGGTGAACAACGGCCAGGTCTGCGCCGACTTTGACGGCGAGGTGGTCTCCGTGATCACCGAGGAGGAGGCCCGCCAGGAGAAGCGCCCGCTGCTGAAGGTCTCCGCAGGCGGCGGCTTCTACATCAGCGGGACGGTCAGCGAGCTGGAGAAGGACAATCTGACCATCGGCAAGGAGGTCACGGTCAACGACTTGCAGACCGGCATGACCTATAGCGGCACGATCCAGTCCGTCGGAGATTTCCCCAGCCAGAGCAACGGCTGGAACGGCATGGGCAATCCCAACGCCTCCTACTATCCCTTCACCGCCTTTGTGGACGGCAGCGCCGACCTCCAGGCCGGACAGTATGCGAGCGTCAGCTATTCCACGGGTACCGGAGAAAACGGCATCTATCTGGAAAATCCCTTTGTCCGCACAGAAAATGGACAATCCTACGTCTTTGTCCGGGGCCAGAACGGAAAGCTGGAAAAGCGCGTTGTCACCGTGGGCAAATCCCTGTGGGGCAGCTATACGGAGATCAAGAGCGGCTTGACCGAGGATGATTACATCGCCTTCCCCTATGGCAAGACCGTAAAGGAGGGTGCCCCCACAGCGGAGGGCGACCTCAACAGCCTGTACATGTATTAAGGAGGGGAAGCGTATGACAGAAAATATCCGGCTTGCCTTCCAAGGCATTTGGGGGCACAAGATGCGCTCCGTGCTGACCATGCTGGGCATCATCATCGGCATTGCCGCCATCATCACCATCGTCTCCACCATCCAGGGCACCAACGAGCAGATCAAGGAGAATCTGATCGGCGCTGGCAACAATGTGGTTACCGTCCAGCTCAACCAGGGCGGCTATCCCTATGATTTGAATTGGAACGACATTCCCGACGGCGTGCGCACCATCACGGAAAAGACCCGCCAGGAGCTGGAACAGCTCCGGGGGGTGGAGCGGGTGTCGCTGTATTACTCCCGCAGCTACTGCGAGCGGCTGTTTTACCGGAATGCCCAGTATAACGGCAGCGTCCTCGGCGTGGACGAGAATTATTTGGGCGTCTACGGCTACCAGGTGAAAAGCGGCAGAGGCTTTACCCAAAAGGATTTTGACCAGTGCCGCAAGGTGATGCTGGTGGACGGCAACACCGTCCGGAGCTTGTTCGGCGGGGAAGACCCGGTGGGCAAAAGCGTGGAGCTGTGCGGCGATGTGTTTACGGTTGTGGGCGTGGTGGCCCTGTCCGAGGAATTCGCGCCTACCATCAATTCCATGCAGGATTACCAGCTTTATATGAACACCTCCACCGGCGCGGTCTACATCCCCAGCACCACCTGGCCGACGGCTTTCCGGTTTGACGAACCCCAGAGCGTGGCCATCAAAGTGGAAAGCACCGACACCATGACCACCGCCGGCCAGGAGGCGGCCCAACTGCTGACCCAGAAGCAGATCGTTTCCACAGACAGCAAGTTTGACTACCGCAGCCAGGACATGCTGGAACAGGCCCAGCAGCTTCAGAAAATGTCCCAGTCCACCAATACCCAGCTGATCTGGATCGCCAGCATTTCCCTGCTGGTGGGCGGCATTGGCGTGATGAACATCATGCTGGTGTCCGTTACAGAGCGGACGGCGGAAATTGGCTTGAAAAAGGCCATCGGCGCCAAGAAAAAGCGGATTTTGCTGCAATTTCTGACGGA
>CAMEWZ010000029.1 GCA_945946745.1 uncultured Clostridia bacterium
GTGGTTTCGGGAGTGGTCTCGGGGACGGAGACGCTGGCGGCGCCTGCGTCCTCGAACAGTGCGTACAGGGTCATGGGAGTCAAGGTGGTGCCCTCGGGGATAATCACCTTGCCGGTGGAGTCGGGCTGGAACACCACGGTCAAGGTCACGCCGTTTTCATCCTCATCCCGGCGCACCCAGCCGGAGAATACCTTTCCTTCGGGTACGGGGGTAATCAGAGGCGTGATGATCTCCTTGGCATCGGTGTAGTACATATCGGTGGTCAGCTGGGTTTCCCCGTTCATAAAGGTCAGCCGAACCTTGCCCACAGGCTGGGAAACGTCCACATTGGTGGCGGCGTAGCACAGCCACTTGCCGGTGTCGCTCTTGCGGAAGAACATGGACTGATTAAAGTCGAAATCTCGCGGACTGCCGTCGGTTCGGGTCACCCGCAGGGTGATGGCCACCCGGGCGGAGAACAGGGAATCGGAGTAGCGGGCGTAGTTGGTGACGGAATCGTTGAGGAATTCATAGTTGCTATAATCCTGCACCCACAGCTCCCGGTTGGAGACGATGTTGGTGTAGGCATCGGAGGTGTTGTCAAAATACTTGGCCACAGTGCCCCGATCCTTCACCGCCTCGATCATCCACAGGCAGGAGGTCTTGGCGGCCTCCAGGGCGATGGCGGTCTCCTCCATGGAGATGGTATTGCTTTCCAGCCGCTCCGTGAAAGTCCGGGTAGACTCGTCGTAGGTGACCTCCATCTGCTTGCCGTCCTTGTCAAAAATGGTGACGGTGGGAACGGCCATCAAGCCGCTGATCTGCTGGGTACACATGCTGGCGCCGGTGGTGCCGATGGGCAGATAGTCCTCGGCCTTGGTGGTGGCAATCTGAATGATGGCGTTTTCATCGTCCAGCAGCACATCGTTGATATAGGTGACGTGACCATCCAGCTTTTCGATATAGTAGGTGCCCTCCCGCTCGAAGAACACATCCACAGCGCCCAGCTGCCAGTCGGGCAGCTCGCCGCCCAGACTTTCCAGACCGGTTTGATCGCCCACATTGTTTCTATCCACCAGGGTGAAGGTGGCGACCTTCTCTTTGCCCATCCGAACCTCGTACTTCATATCGCCGGACAGGCCTGCGGAGGTTTTCAGGAAGGTCAGTTGGCTGGGATCGATCTTCTGCTCCATATAGCTGACGAATTCCGCCTTGCCTTCATACGGGGAATCCTGGGAGCCGGAGGCATCGTACAGAGCGCCCCAGTCGGGATTGGAGAAAAGCTGGGTGAATACCTGCTGCGCCTTCACCGTGGGCTGGGATAGCTCGAAATCATTCAGCCAGCCCTTCAACCAGGTAAGGCCGATGAAGGTGCCCAGGAAGAACACAAAAATAAACAGGAAATACAGGGTGTAGAAGATCACGCCGCCCAGCCGGGGGCCTTTCTTCTTCTGAGGCGCGCTTTGAGGCGCGGGCTGCTTCTTGGGCGCGGCCTGGGGCCGGGGGGCTTTCCCGGGAGTGGGGTTCTCCAGGGGCGTTTTGACGGTCTCCGGAGCCTTCCGGGGTTCTCTGGACGGCTCCTGGGTGGGGGAGGCGTTGCGCTGGGCTACCAGTTCTTGAATATCCGTGTTGGATTTTCTGGTCTTTTGATCAAATTTTCCTTTGTACATCCCGAAGCACCTCCCTTACTGCGCTGCCCGAACCAGCCAGTAGTTCGGCATACGTCTCGGCTGGGACTGGAGCAGAGAATAATTGTTGACCATCTGAACCTGACCGGCCTCGCCATAGCGGCCATAGGTATCCCGGTAGAGCATAACGGAGGAAGAACCGCCGTCCATGTTGCAGGCGTTGACTGCTCCGTATTCCACCATGATATCGATAATGTCGGCGTAGGTGCCGCCGGCGGAACCGGCCTGACGGCCGTCAATGCAGATGAAGATCACCGCGCCGTCTGCCCGCTGGCCGATGGCGGTACGGGGATTGAAGCCGGATTTGTTGTTGTAGGCCTCCATGTTGATCTCTTCATTGATGATGAGGGCGGGGCCAAAGCAGCAGCCGTCCCGGATGTTCAGCTCCTCGGCTTCCGCCTGGGTCAGATTCTTCTTGGTGACCACCAGAATGTCATCCTTGTTGAAGCCGGCAAAGCCGGTGATGCCGTTGGGAGGAGCGCCGGTTTTCCAGACGCAGGCACCCTCGGAGTACACCAGACCCTCGGGGGTGGAGCCGACCTCAGCGGTGGCAGTGCCGTTGTCGAAGAAGGCGCCGGCGTTGACGGCGGCAATGGCGTTTTCTTCCTCAATGGCCTCCGTCAGCCGCTTGCCAGGGATATTCCGGGAGAAGCCGCCCTTGTTGGACACGCCCACGTAGACCTGGGCCGGATCCTTCACGAGCATGATATGGGCGTTGAAGGTATCGCCGGAGTAGGACTCAATGCGGATGCCGTCGGGATAGTTTTCCCACTCGTTGCTGGCGGAGGTGATGGCGGAGTTCTTCTGAATGACCACCTTGGAGGTGTCCGTAACCTCGGACTCCATCTCCGCGTTGACGCTGGCGCGGATTTCCGCCACGGCGTCCTCGCCGATGAACAGGGCAGGCACCCACTTGGTGGCGCTGGCCTCGATCAAGGACATGGTCAGCTTATCCCGGGCGGCAGGGGAGGGGCCGTTGAACACCAGATTCATCACCAGCACCAGGGCGACCACAGCCAGGATCAAGACGGTAAACAGCAGAAGGAAGAACCGGCGGATGATCCGGCCGACCAAACCGCTGCCCTTTTTCTTCTTTTTCTTTGCCTGCTTCGGGGGCGGGCTGACGCTTTCCGGCGCGTCAAATTCGGGGGTAGAATTTTTCTTGCTCATAGTCTCAACCTCTTACTTTTGGGATTCGGATTTCTGGGGAGCAAAGACCCAGCGCTGCTGGATCATATAGCTGATGAAGTACAGTGCTACCATGACAATGGCGTAAATGACAGTGCGCAGAGCGCTGGCACCATCGCTGATCCGCAGCAGGGCGTAAACGCCTTGGGTCAGCAGCACCTGGGCAGCCATCTGGGGCAGGGCCAGGCAGTAATAGCGGAGCATGGCCTTTTTGGTGTCCACATTGGTTTGGAACACCACCAGCTTATTCAGGAAGAAATTCAGCAGCGACGAGATCACCCGGGCGATGATACCGGCAGCAGCCGTCAGTGCAAAGCCGTTGAGCAGCGGGGCGAAGGCCCAGGACAGCAGGCCGTAGCCCAGGGTGTCCACAATGGCGCTGGCCAGGGAACTGAGGGTATAGCGGAAGAAGTGGGCCAAAATCAACTTGTAGATCCGCCAGGAATCGTGAATGACCCGGAAGTGGGAGCTTTTGTTTTCCTCGATGTAAACGGTGCGGATCTTCACCTCATCAAAGGGAATGCCTTTGGTTTTGAAGGCCAGCAGCATGTTGGTCTCGTATTCAAACCGGTCACCGGCCACGTCCACGATCTGCTCCACCACGTCCCGGGGAATGGCCCGCAGGCCGGTCTGGGTGTCGGAAATGGTCATACCCACAAACAGCTTGAAAATGGCGGAGGTGGTGTGATTGCCGAAGCGGCTGCGGGCGGGGACATGCTCCAAGGTGAAATCCCGGCAGCCAAGGGTAGTATGTCCCGTTTCCAGCATGTGCTCGCAGCAGGCACGGGTATCGGCGGGGTGGTGCTGGTTGTCGCCGTCTACGGTGACGACGCCGGTTCCCTCCGGCCGGTTTTCCAGAAAATACCGGAAGGCGTTTTTCAGCGCCGCTCCTTTGCCCTTGTTGACCTCGTGGGTCAGTAGATGAATCTGGGGATGCTGGGCGGCCAGGTCGGAGAAGTAATGGACGTTTTCCGGCTTGCTGCCATCATTTACCAGGATGATATCCTGGAAACCATATTCCAGCAGTCCGTCCACCACAGCCACCAGCTTTTCATCCGGATCCAGGGAAGGCAAAACCACGGAAATCGTGGATAAATCTGTCATGACGATCGCCTCTCTTATATTTGCGCAAAATTAGTCATCTTAAACTTTGTATACTATATCATATTTCTTTTGGATTGCAAAGCCTTTTCATAAAATCTTAATAGATTTTGTCGAACTTTTTTGTTGACATAAAATGACAAAAGGCGCGCTTGACAGGCTTTGGCGGGATGTGATACTCTAATTGCATAGAAAACAACAGGAGGGACGGGCAATGCTGTGTCAATTGGATACGGAACGGGGTGTGCGTTTGACGGGCACACCCTGGCAGGTGTACCCCAGGCCCCAGATGCGCCGGGATTCCTATCTCAATTTAAACGGGGAGTGGGAATTCTCCGCCAATGCCCCGGTGCCGGAAGGGGTGAAAACCATCCGGGTACCCTTCTGCCCGGAGTCGCCGCTGTCCGGGGTGGGAGCGCATTTGCGGGAGGGCGCCATGCTGTGCTATCGCCGCCGATTTGTTTTGCCGGAGGGCTTTCACCGGGGCCGTGTCCTGCTGCACGTTGGGGCGGCGGATCAAGTGGCGGAGGTATTTGTCAACAAGAAAAAGGTCTGCCGTCATGAAGGCGGATACGAGGCCTTTTCCGCGGATATCACCGAGGCGCTGGGGGAGGAAAACGAGCTGGTGATTTGGTGCACCGATTCGCTGGACTGCCGGGAATATCCCTACGGCAAACAGACCCAAACCCGGGGCGGCATGTGGTACACCCCGGTTTCCGGCATCTGGCAGACGGTGTGGCTGGAAAGCGTGCCGGAAACCTACATCGAGAAGCTGACCATCGAAAACCGGGGCGCGTCCGTGACCATTGATACCGGGCTGGATATCCCCGGCACCGTCACCGTGGCGGGGGTGGGGAGCTTTCCGCTGAACCGGGGAAAAGTGACGATTGCGCCGGAAGATCCCCATTTCTGGAACCCGGAGGATCCCTATCTGTATGAATTTACGGTAGAAGCCGGGATGGATCGGGTGGAATCCTATTTTGCCCTGCGGACGCTGGAGATTCGGAACATCGGGGGGTATCCCCGGCTTTGCCTGAACGGAAAGCCCTACTTCTTCCACGGCCTGCTGGATCAGGGCTATTGGCCCGACGGCCTGTTTACCCCGGCCGCGCCGGAATGCTATGCCGATAACATCCTGGCCATGAAAAAGCTGGGCTTCAACACCCTGCGCAAGCACATCAAGGTGGAGCCGGAGGAGTTCTATTACCAGTGCGACAAACTGGGCATGATCGTCTGGCAGGACATGGTGAACAACGGGGATTACCGGTTTTTCCGGGACACGGCGCTGCCCACCCTGGGATTTCAAAAGCGGGACGACCGGATGCTGCATCGGGAGGAAGCTGTCCGCCGCCGCTTTCTGGCAGGGGCGGAGGCCGCCGTCCGGCAGCTGGGGAACCATCCCTGCATCTGTTACTGGACGATTTTTAATGAAGGCTGGGGGCAGTTTGACAGCGACTGGGTCTATGACTGGTTCCGGAAACTGGACGATACCCGGTTCATCGACACCACCTCCGGCTGGTTCCGCCGGGAAAAGTCCGATGTGGACAGCCGCCATGTGTATTTTGGAAGAATCCGGCTGCGCGGCGATGGGAAAAAGCCTCTGGTGCTGTCGGAATTCGGCGGAAAGACCTGCCGGGTGGCGGGACACGTGTTCAATCCGGACAAGACTTACGGCTACGGCGGCTGTGAGACGCTGGCGGAGCTGAACCGGGCAGTGGAGCGCCTCTATCGGGAGGAGATTCTGCCCTGCGTTCCCAAAGGGCTGTGCGCCGCTATCTACACCCAGGTCAGCGATGTGGAGGACGAGATCAACGGCCTAATGACCTACGACCGGAGGGTGGAAAAGCTGCGGCCGGAGGTCATGCTGCCCCTGGCCCGGGCGCTTCAGGAGGCGTTGGAAAAATAACCGTTGCAAATTGGCGGCGTTTCCGCTAAAATAGAAGAAAAAACCAAGGAGGTGTTCCCGGATGCAAGCGATTCCCGACAAAGAGACGATGGACAATATCGCGGAGCTGTTCAAGGGCTTCGCGGACAGCACCCGGGTGCATATCCTGTCGCTGCTGGCGGTGGAGGAGCTGTGCGTGACGGACATTGCTGATAAGGTGGCGCTGTCCCAAAGCGCCATTTCCCACCAGCTTCGGATTTTGAAGCAGATGCAGCTCATCAAATTCCGCCGGGAGGGAAAAAACATCCTCTATTCCCTGGCGGACGACCATGTGAAAACCATATTGCAGATGGGTTTGGAGCATGTCCTGGAATAAGGAAATGTGCATAGCCGCTTTCCTTGGCAAAATAAGAATATCGTTCATTCGCACCGCACCCCTTGCCTCTCCCTCTGGGAGAGGTGGCAGCCGTCAGGCTGACGGAGAGGGCGACGGGGCACTGCATTGCCCTCTCAGTCACGGCCAAAGACCGTGCCAGCTCTCCCAAAGGGAGAGCCAAGGGCGCTTCGTCAGAAAAGCACAATGCATCTGACGAAAGCCGATCAGCATACAAGAAAAACAAACAACGCTGGCATTGTGCCGTTTCACAATGCCAGCGTTTTGTCTTTGCGTTACAAAACCTTGGACAAAAAATCCTGGAGTCTGGGGTTCTGGGGATTGCCGAAAACCTGGGCGGGGGAGCCTTGCTCCACGATTTTGCCTTGATCCATAAACAGCACCCGGTTGCCCACCTCCCGGGCGAAGCCCATTTCGTGGGTGACCACCACCATGGTCATGCCGTCTGCGGCCAGCTCCTTCATAACCGCCAGAACCTCGCCGACCATTTCAGGATCCAGGGCGGAGGTGGGTTCATCAAAGAGCATAACCTTGGGGTTCATGGCCAGAGCCCGAACGATGGCGATTCGCTGCTTCTGTCCGCCGGAAAGCTGGTTGGGATAGGCGCCGGCCTTTTCTTCCAGACCCACCCGACGCAGCAGCTGCAAGGCCTTTTCGTCGGCCTCGGCCTGGGACATCAGCTTGGTTCGTACCGGAGCCAGGGTGATGTTGCGCTGGATGGTCATATTGGGGAACAGGTTAAAGTGCTGGAACACCATGCCCATCTGGCGGCGAACCTTGTCGATGTCGGTTTTGGGGCTGGTGATCTCCACGCCGTCAAAGGTAATGGTACCGGCGCTGGGGAGCTCCAGCAGGTTTAGGCTGCGCAGAAACGTGGACTTTCCGGAGCCGGAGGGGCCGATGATAACCACCTTGTCCCCGGGGTAGATGTGTTCGGAAATGTCGTCCAGCACCAGATGGTCGCCGAAGGACTTGCTCAAATGCTTAACGTCGATCACTTTGACGCAGCCTCCTTTCCAGAATGCCCAGCAGCCAGCTGAAGATCATGACCAGCAGCAGATAGATGCAGGCAATGCCGATCAGCGGGAACATCTGCTCGTAGGTTCTGCCGTAGATGGCCTGAGCGGCGTAAACCAGCTCCTTGCCGCCGATGACGGTGATTAGAGAGGTGTCCTTCAGCAGAATGATGAATTCGTTGCCCAGAGCGGGGAGAATGGCCTTAAAGGCCTGGGGTATGACAATGAAACGCATGGTGTCGATGTAGTTAAGGCCCAGGCTGCGGCCGGCCTCCGCCTGACCGGGATCCAGAGCCATCAAGCCGCCCCGGATGATCTCGGAGACGTAGGCGCCGGAGTTGATGCCCAGGGTCAAGGCGCCCACCATGGTGTAGTTCCGGGAGGAGGAGAAGATGACAAAGCCCATTATCAGCAGCTGCACCATCATGGGGGTGCCCCGGATCACGGTGACGTAGACCTGGCAGACACCGTTGAGCAGGCCCAAAATGGGATTGCGGTGTCCGATACGCTGCTGGTCATGGGCGGTGCGGATCATGGCCACCAGAACGCCCAGGGCGATACCGATGGCCAGTGCCAGAGCGGTGACCATCAAGGTGGTGCCCACACCATTTAAATATTGCTTCCACCGGTTGCCATCGATGAAAGCCTGGTAGAATTTGACGTAGAATTCCTGCCATCCGGTGGCTTCACCGGATCGGAGCAGGGCCTTCCAAGCTTCGTATTGTTCCACAAGCTCACTCCTTATTGATTTTCTGCATTTGATTATCTCCGAAAAGCCGCTTTTGCAGGCAAGAGAGGCTTTGCGCAAATAACCGGGAAAAGCCAGATAAGGGCGGCTTCCGCCGCCCTCCTGGCAAACCGAAATCATGCTTATTCTGCGGAGATGTACTTATCCACGATGGCCTGCACGGTACCGTCAGCGGTCAGCTCCGCCAGAGCGGCGTTGACAGCGTCCAGCAGGGCGGTGTTGTCCTTGTTCAGGCCGATGGCGTACTCTTCCTCCACCCAGGCGCCGTCCAGCGTGGTCAGACCGGGATTGGCGGCGACAAATTCCTGAGCGGGAGCGTCGTCAATGATGACGCAGTCAACCTGACCATTCATCAGAGCCTGCACGGCAGAAGCACCGTTGTCGAAGGCGGTGACGTGATCTTCGCCGTAACCGCCGTTCTCGGGAGAATCGGAAGCGTAGATATAGCCGGTGGTACCCCGCTGGCAGCCGATCATCTTCTCGCCCAGGTTATCCATGGTCACATCGGAGCCTTCCTTGACAATGACGGTCTGCACGCCGGTAGCATAGCTGTCAGAGAAGTTCATGACCATCAAACGCTCGTCGGTGACGGAAACACCGGCCATGACGATGTCGGACTTGCCCTGCTGCACAGCCAGCAGCGCGGCGTCAAAGTCCATGTCGTCCACAACCAGTTCCAGCCCCAGCTTCTTGGCGATGGCGCCGGCAATCTCCACGTCAATGCCCTCGAAGGAGCCGTCATCGGCGACCATTTCGTAGGGAGGGAAGGTGGCGTTGGTGGACATAATCAGCTTGCCAGCCTCGATGGTGGTGAAGCCAGCCTCAGCGGCGACTGTGGTCTCAGCGGCTGCGGCAGTGGTCTCGGGGGCAGCGGCGGCGGTGGTTTCGGGTGCCTTGGTCTCGGCAGGCGCGGAGGAACCGCAGGCAGCCAGCATACCCATGACCATCAGGCAGCTCAGAAGAACAGCAACTAACTTTTTCATTTTCTTACACTCCTTTTTGATTCAAAGCCCTCTTATATTGGGGAATTGATGAATAAATTATACTCCCACGCCTATGCATCGTCAATTGGGGATATTTACAACAATACGGAAAAAGCGAGGCGTACAATATTGGAATTAAACAATTTTATTCATATCCTCTTGGAATATGCGAATATGCAAAAAGAATATGCAGGATAAAGCAGGAAGAAAGAATGAATACCATACATTAATAATGAATAATATGCAAACACCTGTGCCAACTGCACACATTGACGAGAAAGGGATATTTTGGTATAATCCCTTTGGAAAAGAAAAGAAGGGAGCATCCCTTATGAAAACCACGGTGAAACAGCTGGACTACGATGCGGTTATGGCTCTTCCGCGATATCCCCACCGGGAGCCGAGAAAGCCGAACCTATTCTGGCGGAGCGTCATTTGGGGACTGACAGTGCCGGGATTGGCGGGAACGGACTTTCATTTTACCACCCAGCGGATGGAGCTGCTGGATCGGGAGCAGCCTTGCTTGATTCTCATGAATCACTCCTGCTTTTTGGATATGCAGATCGCTTACCGCATCCTCTACCCCCGTCCCTTCCAGATCATCTGCACCTCCGACGCGTTCGTTGGCATGGGCGGGCTGATGGAATGGCTGCTGCGGAGCATCGGCTGTATCCCCACCCAGAAATTTGTCACGGATTTGACCCTGGTGCGGGATATGGAATACTGCTTCAAAACCCTGAAAACCAGTGTGCTCATGTACCCGGAGGCCAGCTATTCCTTTGACGGCACCTGCACCCCGCTGCCCCGGAAAATGGGGGTGCTGCTGAAAAAATTCGACGTGCCGGTGGTGATGATCGAGACCTTCGGCGCCTTTTCCCGGAACCCACTATATAATGAATTGCAGGTGCGCAAAGGCGTGCCGGTTTCTGCCAAAGCAACCTTGCTCTATACCCGGGAGGAGATCCGGGAGAAAACCGTCCAGGAGCTGTCCGATGGGCTGGATGAAGCCTTCTCCTTCGATCATTTCCGCTGGCAGAAGGAACAGAAAATACAAATCAACGATGCTTTCCGGGCTGATGGCCTGCACCGTATTCTCTACAAATGTCCCCATTGCGGCGCGGAAGGCGCCATGCTGGGCAAGGGCATCACATTGGGCTGCGGCCACTGCGGCAAGCAGTGGGAGCTGACACCCCTGGGAGACATGCAGGCCCTGGAGGGAGAGACGGAGTTTTCCCACATCCCGGATTGGTACGCCTGGGAACGGCAGCAGGTTCTCCGGGAGATCGAAAACGGAACCTACCGGATGGAGCTGGATGTGGATATCGCCATGCTGGTGGATTTCCAGGCCATTTACCGGGTGGGCAAGGGTCATCTGTCCCATGGGCCGGAGGGCTTCCATCTTACCGGCTGTGACGGGCGTCTGGATTACCGGCAAGGCCCCCAAAGCTGCTATGGTCTGTATGCAGATTATTATTGGTATGAGATCGGAGACACCATCTGCATTGGGGATAACGAACACCTGTACTATTGTTTCCCCCATGGGTCAAGCACAGTGGCCAAGGCCCGGCTTGCGGCGGAGGAAATGTATACATTGTACAAACGCCGCAGGCGTTCTGCGGCGGTCAGAAAGGAAGCGCGGGTATGAAAGGAACACTGATCGGCGTTGGCGTCGGCCCCGGGGATCCGGAGCTGATGACGCTGAAGGCGGTGAAGCGGCTGGAAAGCTGTGACTGTCTGGCAGTGCCGGATGCGGACAAGGGGGAGAGCACCGCCTATAAAATCGCGGCACAGGCCTGCCCCGGTATTGGGGAAAAGCCGGTTTTCACGGTGCGGATGCCCATGACCCACGATTTGGCGGTGCTGAAGGCCAGCCACCGGACGGCGGCAGACCGGATCGAGGAGGAGCTGGAGCAGGGGAAAAACGTTGTTTTCTTGACCCTGGGCGACCCCACGGTGTACGCCACCTATCTTTATGTCCACCAGATCGTTGCGGAGGACGGCTATCCGGTGGAGATTGTCAGCGGCGTCCCCTCCTTCTGCGCCGCCGCGGCCCGATTGGGAATTTCGCTGGCGGAACGTAGCCAGATGCTGCATATCGTTCCTTCCTCCCACGGGGTGGAGCAGGCGCTGGCCATGCCCGGGGTGAAGGTGCTGATGAAGGCTGGCTCCAAAATGGGCCAGGTTCGCAAAGCCCTGGTGGACTCCGGTATGGAGGTCTGCATGGTGGAAAACTGCGGCATGCCGGGGGAACGGGTGTTCCGCCGCGCCGAAGATATCCCCGAGGACGCGGGCTATTTTTCCCTAATCATCGCCAAGGACAAGCCGTAAGGCCTGTTGGGGGGGCAACATACCCTCTGCCGCCGCGGGATTCGCGCACCGGCATAGGCTTTTTGTAAACGCATCGTCATAATTTGTCATTATTTTCCGTTACCCTATTGACAAATTGGGTTTAATGCGTTAAACTTATCACAACGGTTTAACGAATTAAACCTAAGGAACACGCCGCGGAAATCCGCGGCAGGGAAAGGATGAAATTGGATGAAACGATTCTGTGTGTATTTCCTGGCGCTGGCCATGGTTTTGAGCCTGTTGGCCGGCTGCGGCAATGGGGAGGCGGCGCCTGCCGAGACGGCTGTGGCCCAAATGCAGGAAACCACCGGCGGGGCGGCTTCCCAGCGGGTCGCTACGATGGATGATTTTTTGGCGGCCATCGCCCCCGGCGCGGATATTTGGCTGGAAGCGGGCACCTACAACCTAAGTGACGCTTCCAATTACGGCCAGGATTCCGGCAGCCCCTATTACAGCTGGCAGACCCTTTACGACGGGGATTACGCCCTGGTGATCCACGGCGTGGACGGCCTTAGCATCCGGGGCAGCGGCGCGGAGGTCACTACCCTGGTGACCGAACCCCGGTACGCCAATGTGCTGACCCTGCAAAACTGCACCAACCTGGTACTGGGGGACTTTACCGCCGGTCATACCGATGGCGGCGAATGCTCCGGAGGGGTGATCCGGCTGGCGGGGTGCCTGGATGTGACCATGGCCCGTCTGGGCCTGTTCGGCTGCGGCACCGTTGGTGTCCAAGTGGATACCTGCACCCGGGTCAGCTTGACGGACAGCGAGATTTATGAGTGCTCCAGCTCCGGCGTGTGCGTGAACAGCAGCCAGGATGTGACCGTTTCGAACTGCAAGCTGCGGGATCTGGGCAGCAAGGAATTTGGCGGCTACGCGGTATTCGATGTCAACAGCAGCGGAAACGTCCAAATTACCGGCTGCGAGGTGACCGATTGCAAGACCAGCTACATCTTTAGTGTGACCCAGTGCCGGGAGGTGGAGGCACGGGATAACCAGTTTCGCGGCAACCGGACGCTGGACGCTGCCTTCTATCTCTACCAGGCCAACCTGATCCTGGACGGTGGCGCCTTTGCGGACAACAGCATTCGTTCCTGGATCAGTGATTACGGCGAAGGCGACAGCAAAATCCTGGATGGCGCCGGTAAGACGCTGGACGAAGCGGCCTTGGTGGAATGCTATGGAGCGCAGAAAAAGAGTCAGCCCACCGAGGAGCAGACCGAGGTGCATGTGTCCACCGTGGATGAGCTGATCGCGGCCATCGCTCCCAATACCGCCATCATTCTGGATGAAAAGGTATATGATCTCAGCACCGCCACCGGCTATGGCACGGACTCCGGAGCGTATTATTACTGGGAGGATATCTATGACGGCCCGGGCCTGGTGATTACCGGGGTGGATAATCTGACCATTCGCAGTGCCGACGGCAACCGGACGCTCCACACCCTGGAAGCGGTTCCCCGTTATGCCAATGTGCTGACCTTCAACGGCTGTACCAATATCTGCGTATCCGGCTTTACCGCCGGTCATACGAAGGAGCCGGGCTATTGCACCGGCGGCGTGTTCCGGTTCCAGGACTGTGACGCGGTGCTGGCAGCGAATTGCGGCATGTATGGCTGCGGCACGCTGGGCGTGACGGCGGAGAACTGCGGTGATGTGACCGTATCGAATTGTGAGATTTATGAATGCAGCCAGGGCGGCATTTCCATGTACAACGTCAAGGGCGCAACCATTGAGAAGTGTACCTTCCGGGATCTGGGGGGCGACGAGCTGACCTTCTACGGCTGCACCGATGTGTATGTAGACGGCACGGAAGTGGACGGAAATAGCTTCCAATAATCACAAAAAACGAAGAGAAAGCCCAAAAATCCCCAAGTTTCCTCGAAACTTGGGGATTTTTGATTGTATCTCATACTATTATCTGATAAAACCATTTAGTTTTATCAGATAGACACCGCCTGGCG
>CAMEWZ010000030.1 GCA_945946745.1 uncultured Clostridia bacterium
CAGTAGCGGCTGACGGAAAAATCCTCCTCCGGCTCCGCCACATCGATCATGTGGTGGACGATGCCCTGCATTTCTTCCTTGGTGGGCTTGGCGGTGCCGATGTCCATGCGCTTATAAACCTGCATGGAATCGCAGGAGACCACCTCGCCGTTTACGTCCTTGGCCAGTTCCACAGCCAGGGCGGTTTTCCCGGAGGCCGTCGGCCCGGCGATGCAGATGATGTGGTTCATGGGGCAAGACCTCCTCTTCCCAGGCAGTCGGCTATGTCCGTTTAAACTGCTTTTCCAGCTGCTTTTTGCTTAGGGATACACAGATGGGACGGCCATGGGGGCAGTATTTTAAGTCCTCCCGGCCCATCACTTCCTTGGCCACCGCCAGCAGCTCCTGTTCATCGTTATGCCAGCCTGCCTTGATGGCAGCCTTGCAAGCCACGGTGTGCAGCAGCTCGTCCCGAACGGTGTCCTTGCTTTCCCGGCGGCCGCTGAGCAAGCCGGCAGCCAAAGTTTCCACCGTCTCAGCGGCGGTTTCCGGGCTTAAGTCCATGGGAATCTGCCGCAGAAGCACGGTGTTTTCCCCGAATTCCGCAATTTCAAAGCCCAGTTCCTCCAGCATATCCGTATTTGCCAGCAGTTCTCCGGCAGCGGAGGGGCTGAGCCGGACGGGGATGGGCTGAAGCAGGCTCTGAGCAGAGATGCCCTCCTGGTTGGCCTTCAGCTTTTCAAAAAGGATCCGCTCGTGGGCCGCGTGCTTGTCAATGAGGAACGCCTCGTCTCCTTGCTCCACAATAATATATGTATTGTAAAGCTCCCCCACCATCCGCCACGGAATTTCGGCAGGCATGTCCAGGGCGGTCTGCTCCACCAAAGGCTCCTGCGCCAGGGGCGCTGTCTGCGCCGCCGCAAAGCTTGCTTTCGGAGCCGCCGGTTCGGCAGGAGCAGGCTTGCGCTCCGGAGGTTTGGGCGCAGCCTTTTCCTGCACCTGAGGCATCATAACAAATTCCCGCAGGGGCATATTGGCGGGGCGTTCGATCTTTGCCGCCGTGGCCGCCGCTGCCTCCTTTTTCGGCTGGGGGGCATCCTTTAACGCGGTGGAGAAGGTCTTATATTCCTCCGCCGTCATGGTGCGGAAGAAGGACGCATTCTTGGTCGCGCCGGAAGGCTCCCCTTTGCGGGGAGCCGCCGCCAAAGGCGGCTGAGGGGTGGAGGTGGGAGTTGCCTTGCTCCCGGTAGATTTCAATTGAACTTCCGGCCGGTCGGGCTGCTTGTTCAGCGCTCCCAGCACGCCGTAATGGACGCAGTCAAACACAGCCTTTTCCGAGAGAAACTTGACCTCGGTTTTTGCCGGATGGACGTTCACATCCACGGCGGCTGGAGGCAGGGTCAAGTGCAGCACACAGGCGGGGAATTTGCCCACCATGATCTGGTTGCGGTAAGCCTCCTCCAGGGCCGAGATCAGCAGCTTGGATTTCACCGGCCGGTCATTGACGAAGAAGGTCTGCAAACTCCGGCTGGGCCGGGCGTCGGTGGGCTTGGAGACAAAGCCCGTTAGGGAGTGGTTTTCCCAACGGCTGTCCACCTTCACCATCTGGGCGCACTCCCGGCCATAGACGCAGTACACTGCCGCCTGCAAGCCCCCGTTTCCCGGGGTGGACAGCACCTGCTTTCCGTCCCGGAGAAACTGGAAGGCCACCTCCGGATGGGCCAGGGCCTGCAATTGCACAGCGGCGGCCACCCGGCTGCCCTCGACGGTGTCGGATTTCATAAATTTCATCCGGGCGGGGGTGTTGTAGAACAAATCCCTGACCAGAATGGTGGTGCCGTCGGGGCAGCCCACCTCGGACTCCTCCAGAATCTGCCCTGCTTCCAGATGCAGACTGGTACCGGCGAGACTTCCCGGCGTCTTGGTCATCAAATCAATGCGGCTGACGGAGGCGATGGCGGCCAGGGCCTCTCCCCGGAAGCCCAGGGTGCCAATGGCAGCCAGATCCTCGGCACAGCGGAGCTTGGAGGTGGCATGGCGCAAAAACGCCTTCCGGGCATCCTCCGCCGCCATGCCGCAGCCGTTGTCCGTAACCCGCAGGAAGGTCATGCCCCCGTCCCGAATCTCGATGGTGACTTTGGAGGCGCCGGCATCCACCGCGTTTTCCAGCAATTCTTTTACCACGCTGGCGGGCCGCTCCACCACCTCACCGGCGGCGATCAGGTTGGCAATATGGGGGGATAATTGTATGATTTTGGGCATAACATCACCTCAATCCGCCAATGCTGATGAAGTTGATGGCGGCGTGGATCAGAATGGGAGCAAAAATGGTATCCGCCTTGGCGTAGCTCCAGGCCAGGCACAGACCGGCAGGCAGGTATTGCAGCACCGCCATGATAAGCTCCAGAGGGGAATACCGGCCGATGTAGCCCACAATATGGATCAGCGCGAATACCAAAATGGAGACCACATAAGCGGCCCACTGGGACCGGCCATAGAGGTTGCGGAAAATCAACCCCCGGTAGAAGCATTCCTCCGCCGGCGGCACCAGGACCACCGTCCCCACCGCTGTCAGGAAGAAGCTTCCCTGGCTCATGGTGGCAATGGCCGCGTCGTTGTAATTGGAGAAGCTGGGCACCAATTGCCGGATGATCCAGGTGGTGACCCAGTTGCAGGCGTAGTAGGCCACAAAGCCCAGAACCACCGCCTGGCAAAAGTAGGCCGGATGCTGCCCCACCTGGTTCGCGGCGCGGCCCAGGAAATTATGGAAAATCAGCAGCGCCGCCATAAAATTGATAAGATAAAATGCAAAATTCAGTTCCGCCTCGCTCAGCGGGTGGGAAAGCTTTCCATTGCACCAGGTCAGCAGGGTAGGCAGGCAAATCAACTGAAAGGCCAGGTACAGGAATCCGCTGATGGTCTCCTGGTTGGTCAAGGAATTGGAAATACTGCGGCTTTTTCTCATAGTTCAATCCAACATTTTCTTAAGCTTGTAAAGTTCGTTCATCGCCTCGATGGGGGTCAGGGTCTCCACAGTGATGGCGCTGAGGGCGGCAACCACCTGCTGCCCTGTCAGATCCAGCAGACTCACTTGATCCTCCGGCTCCTGTTTGGGCACGGAGGCGGGGGCATCGCCTTCGGCCTCCAGCTCAGACAGAATTTCCCTGGCCCGGTTGATGACCTGGTTGGGAATGCCCGCCAGCTTGGCCACCTCAATGCCGTAGCTGTCATCCGTGGCTCCGGGGACGATCTTGCGCAGGAAAATCATCTGATCTCCCCGCTTTTTCACGGCGATGTTGTAGTTTTTCACATTGGGCAGCTTGTCCTCCATGGTGGCAAGCTCGTGGTAGTGGGTGGCAAACAGGGTTTTCGCCCCCAGGCGTTTGGGGTTGGCGGCGTATTCCAGCACCGCCCGGGCGATGGCCATGCCGTCATAGGTGGAGGTGCCCCGGCCGATCTCGTCCAGGATCAGCAGGCTGCGGGAGGTGGCGTATTTCAAGATGGAGGCCACCTCCGCCATTTCCACCATAAAGGTGGATTGGCCGGAGGCCAGATCGTCACTGGCGCCGATGCGGGTGAACACCCGGTCTACCAGGCCGATTTTCGCGGCCCGGGCGGGTACAAAGGAGCCCATCTGGGCCATCAGCACAATCAACGCCACCTGGCGCATATAGGTGGATTTGCCCGCCATGTTGGGGCCGGTGAGGATGCACACGGTGTCGTTTTCCCCGCCGATGTGGGTGTCGTTGGGAACAAACAGAGAATCCTTCAGCATGGCCTCCACCACCGGGTGGCGGCCATCGGTGATGGAGATTTCCCGGCCCAGGGTGATCTCCGGGCGGCAGTAGCCCCGCTGCACCGCCACGGCAGCCAGGCTGCACAGGGCGTCGGCGGCGGCCACGGCGGCGGCGGACTGCTGCACCCGGGCGGCCTGCTGGGCCAAATACTCCCGCAGCTGGGTGAAGATCTGGTATTCCAGGGCGGTCAGCCGGTCTTTCGCGGTGAGCACCTGGTTTTCCAGCTCCTTCAGCTCCTGGGTGATGTAGCGCTCGCAGTTTGCCAGGGTCTGCTTGCGGATATAGTGCTCGGGCACCTGATCCATGAAGGACTTGGAAACCTCGATATAATAGCCAAACACCCGGTTAAAGCCCACTTTTAGGGTGCGGATGCCGGTTTTCTCCCGTTCGGAGGCCTCAATGGCGGCGATGGTGCCGCTGCCGCCCTCCATGATGTCCCGCAGACGGTCGGCCTCCTCGCTGGCCCCCTTGCGGATGATACCGCCCTCCCGGACGGTGAGGGGTGGGTCGTCCACGATGGTGCTTTCGATCCGGTCAGCGCAGTCGGTCAAGGGATCGATGGCCTGCTCCAATTTGCCCAGCAGGGGCGACTCGCATTTTTGCAGCTGGCGTTTGACCTCCGGCAGCGCCCGCAATCCCCGGGCCAGGCCCAGCAGATCCCGGCAGTTGACGGTGCCGGTGACGATCCGGGTCTGCACCCGTTCCAGGTCGGACACGTCCCGCAGGGCTTCTTCCAGCTCGCCCCGAACCATGACGCTGTCCACCAATTCTTCCACGGCACTGTGGCGGCGGGTGATCTCCGCCGGATCCAGCAGGGGCTTTTCCAGCCAGGAGCGGAGCATCCGCCCACCCATGGCGGTGTGGGTCTTGTCCAGCACCCACAGAAGGGTACCCTTTTTCTCCTTGGAGCGCATGGTCTCGGTAAGCTCCAGATTCCGCCGGGCGTCCAGATCCAACTCCATAAAGCGGCCGGTGGTGTAATATTGCAGCTGCCGAATGTGGCTTAGGTCATTTTTTTGCAGGGTCAGCAGGGTTTGCAGCAATGCGCCGCTGGCAATCACCGCGGCGTTCATGCCCCCCAGGCCCATCTGGGCCAGGCTGGCGCCGAAGTGGCGCTCCAGCAGTTCTTCCGCGTTTTCCAAGCGGAACTGCTCCGGCTTTCCCTCGTCCACGCAGCAGCTTAAGCGCCGGAAAAGGGCGTCCTCGATGACGTCGCCGTCCACACCCTGGCCGTAGCGCAGTACCTCGCTGGGAGAAAACCGTCCCAGCTCCGAGGCCACATTCTGCGCGTCCGCACAGACGGTGGCGAAAAACGCGCCGGTGGACACATCGCAAAAGGCCAGGCCAAACCGGCCGCCTTCTCCGTAAAGGCAGCCCATATAGTTATTTTTGTTTTCGTCCAGCATGCAGCTTTCCGTGACAGTGCCGGGGGTGATGATCCGGGTGATGTCCCGCTCCACCAGCCCTTTGGCCAGGGCGGGATCCTCCATCTGCTCGCAGATGGCCACCTTGTAGCCCTTCTGGACAAGCCGGGCGATATAGGAATCCACGCTGTGGTAGGGCACGCCGCACATGGGGGTCTGCTCCTCCTTGGGTTTTGAGCGATCCCGGCTGGTCAGGGTCAGATCCAGCTCCCGGGCCGCCAGCTTGGCGTCCTCGTTGAACATTTCGTAGAAGTCGCCCAGCCGGAAGAACAGAATGCAGTCCTTGTTCTGCTCCTTGATCTGCTGATACTGCCGCTGCATGGGGGTCAGTTCGTTGGTAGGCTTGGCCATAGTATCGGTTCCTTTTCTATAGAATCATAGGTTATTGTTGATAAACCACCTCAAAATACTCGCAGACGCATTCCATGTCCTCGGAAAAATCCATCTGGAAATCCTCCCGGCATTCCCGGGTGAACACCTCCCGGTGGGCATCGCGCCAGTAGGACAAAGACTTGTCCCCTTCGCCCTCCAGGAAGGCGTATTCTTCGGTAATCTCCCGGAAGGGAGTGATCTCTATTTTGGTAATCCTCGTAATGCAGCGAGGCAGTCCCCGGCTGTCCAAAATCACGGAATACTGTCCAACCTGGGGCAGCTTTTCGTTCTCCAGTTCGTACAGGCACTTTAGGCCGGTGGTGGCCCGCTTGTCTCCCCGGAGCACGTCGGCAAGAAGCTCGTCCGCCATTTCGGAATAGCCGTAAGAATAGGCATCGTATTCGGCAATGTCCAGCCCGGAGTCCCGGACAAACCGGTCGATGGCGTCCTCCGCTGTCAGGCTCCAGGTGGTGGCGCCGGTGATGGTCAGGTTCCGGTAGGTGCCGATCAGACTGTCCGCCCCGGCGAAGCGCACCAGCCGTCCGCCCTCTGTCCGGGCGGTGAGCATGTCCTTGTCCCGCCCGTCCACCAGGCAGCGCAGGGTCTTGCCGATGTAGCTGTTGTGGATCTCCTCGGAAATGGCGTTCTGCACGGCGCAGAGTTTATCAAAACGGCGGTTTTTCTCCTCCTTGGGGGTATTGTCCTCCATTTTGGCGGCAGGGGTGCCGGGCCGGGGGGAGAAGATGAAGGTGAACAGGCTGTCGTAATGCACCTGCTGGATGAGGGAAATGGTCTCCTCGAATTCCTCCTCCGTCTCTCCGGGGAAACCCACGATCACATCGGAGGTCAGCACCAAATCCGGCATGACGGACTTGGCGTAATTTACCTTTTTCAGATATGTCTCCCGGTCATAGTGGCGGTTCATGGCCTTCAGCACCCGGGTGGATCCGGATTGGAAGGGCAGGTGCAGCTGTTTGGCGATTTTGGGGTAGCGCGCCATGGTATCGAACAGCTTTTCGGAAGCGTCCCGGGGATGGCTGGTCATAAAGCGGATGAGGAAATCCCCGGGGATCTGGGTAATGGCTGCCAGCAAGTCGGCAAAATCCATACCGCCGGGCAGATCCTTGCCGTAGGAATTGACGTTCTGGCCCAGCAGGGTGATCTCCTTGGCGCCGTTTTCAATCAGCTGACGGCACTCGGCCAGAATGTCCGCGCTCTGACGGCTGCGCTCCCGGCCCCGGACATAGGGGACGATGCAGTAGGTGCAGAAATTATTGCAGCCATACATAATGGACACCCAGGCCTTCAGCTGGCTGTCCCGCACCTGGGGAATGCCCTCGGCGATGGAGCCTGGCTCGTCGGTGATAAAAAACTGCCGTTTTTTCCCGCTGAGCACGTTCCACAGAATCTCGGGGAACTGCCACAGATGATGGGTAGAGAACACCCCGTCCACATGGGGATAGCTGTGCTTGATCCGATCGGAGACCTTGGTTTCTCCAGCCATACAGCCGCACAGGAAAATTTTCTGCCCGGGATGGCGGCGTTTGGTGTGGGTCAGCGCGCCCAGGTTGCCGAACACCCGCTGCTCCGCATGCTCCCGGATGGCGCAGGTGTTCAGAATCACCACGTCCGCGCCCTCGGCCTCCTTGCCGATGGCGTAGCCGCATTGTACCAAATACCCCCGGAGCTTCTCCGAGTCGGCTTCGTTCTGCTGGCAGCCGTAGGTCTCCACATAGGCCGTGGGGGTCTGTCCCAGATGCTGCCAATAGGCGGCGATCCGGTCACAGTAGGAAAACTGGGTATCCAGTTCCTTTTGGGAAATGACGGTGGTTTTGGTATTCATAGGCGGCTCCTTTGATGGATAATATCTCAACTATAAATAATATCATTTTTTCCCTTGATTTGCAAGTGTACAATGGCGGAAAATCCCACCCGGTTATTTGTAAACAATCTATGTCCCGCCTTGCATTTGCGATGGATTCGTGGTAGACTGTCCGGGAAATACCTTCCGTTTGTTACGGAGAAATGAGGATATCCATGAATAAATGCAAATTCTGCCAGGAAGAGCTGGCGGAGGACAGCACCGTCTGCCCTCACTGCGGCAAGGACAACGCCGAAGAACCAGCCGCCGAAGAAACGGTTCTCCAGGAGGCGCCGGCCCTCTGCGAAGATGCTTCCAGCGATGCCCCCGTCTCTGCCGATGCAGCCATGCCTACAGAGGAGGATGCCCCCTCCGCGGAGATCCAGGAGGGCATCAAGGCCACTCCCGGCAAAATTGCCCTGGCCATAGCCGCCGTGGTGGTGCTGCTGGCGGCGTTGATCGCTCTGGTGGTCACCGGGCTGAAGGACAAGCAGCCCCAAGCCGTGGAAACCACCGGCGCCGCAACCGCCGCCACGGAGGAAACCGTGCCCGCCACCATTCCCGCTGACGGCAACCCCGATGACGTGACCTGCAAGGGCACCTACACTGCCGAGGAAGAAGCGGTGCTGGCGGATCGGGAGACCGTGGTCGCCACCATGGGTGAGCACACCCTGACCAACAGCCAGCTCCAAGTGTACTATTGGATGGAGGTTCAGGGCTTTCTGAGCAACTACGGCGCCTATGCCTCCTATTTTGGCTTGGACTACACCCAGCCGCTGGACACTCAGGTTTGTCCTCAGGCCGAGGGTCAGACCTGGCAGCAGTATTTCCTCCAGTGCGCGCTGAACAACTGGCAGCAGATGCAGGCCATGTCCGCTGAGGCGGAGGCCACCGGTACGGCGATGGACGCGGAAAGCCGGGAATACCTGGACAAGCTGGACGATACCCTGGCGGAAATCGCCGATGCCTATGAGATCAGCGTGGAGGAACTGCTGCTCAGCAATTTTGGCCCCGGCGCTGACAAGGACGATTACCGCCACTTCCAGGAGCTGTACCATACCGGCTATCCCTACTATGAGGCGCAGGTCGCCAAGTTTGTGCCCACCGAGAAAGAGCTGGAGGATTTCTACGCGTCTCATGAGGCGGATTACGCCAACAGCGGCGTTTCCAAGGATGACACCTTCGTGGACGTGCGCCACATTCTGCTGATGGTAGAGGGCGGCACCACCGGCGAGGATGGCACCACCACCTACACCGACGAGGAGTGGGAGGCCTGCCGTCTGAAAGCCCAGGCGGTGCTGGACGAATGGCTGGCAGGGGCCAAAACCGAGGACAGCTTCGCTGCCCTGGCCACGGAAAAAACCGAGGATCCCGGTTCCCAGTCCACCGGAGGGTTGTACGAGAAGGTCTATCCGGGGCAGATGGTCACGGCCTTCAACGACTGGTGCTTCGATGCCAGCCGTCAGCCCGGAGATTACGGTCTGGTCAAAACCGAGTATGGCTACCATGTGATGTATTTCGTCAAGAGCTATCCCCAGTGGAAATACTACGCCGAAAGCGACTGGGTCAGCGAGCAGACGAACAACCTAATCAGCTCCCTGCTGGAGCGCTATCCCATGGAGGTTTCCTACGACAAAATCCGTCTTGGTCTGGTTGACATGGGGTAAATTGTATAAAAACCCGGGAGAAGCTGTCTGGCTTCTCCCGGGTTTTGAATGTTACGACCGCTGGGATCCTCTTTCCGTCCGCAAGGCAATCTGACCAAAATCGGGCGGTATTTTTCTCCGGCGGTGCATTGGGAAAACCCACTTTCCCACTTGCGCCGGGAGGAATTCTTGATTATAATATCCGTGTATACTGATGCGCGCCAAAAGCTGCGCTACACAAAGGAGATTATCTATGGCTGAATTTGTCAAACTCACCCCCAGCGAACTGACCGCTCTGCACGAGCAGAATCCCCTGCTCATGAGCTACAACGTGGAGTTCGCGGAAGTCACCGGCGGCACCTTCTGGAAGGCCTACACCCCCGGCCAGATCGCCGGAACGGAGCCGTTCTACGTCGAGCCCAGCAAGGACGGCATCGCCGCCATGTACAAGGATCTGATGCAGGTCTATCCTCCCATCAACCTGTATGACCCCAAGCTGCGCAAGCTGACCAAGGATCTGGGCACCGCCTGGATGCGGGTCTCCGGCACCTGGGCTACCAAGACCTACTATGATTTCGACGGCGAGTATGCCGATGGCACCGTGCCCGAGGGCTACCTGAACGTGCTGACCAAGCAGCAGTGGATCGGCGTGCTGGACTTTGTCCGGGACTGCGGATTGAAGCTGAAGATCTCCATGGCCAACTGCCCCGGCCTGCACTCCGCGGAGGAGCCCTGGCCCACCACCGAGGCGGAGAAGATCTTCAAGTTCTCCAAGGAATACGGTGTGCCCATCCAGGCCGCCGAGTTCGCCAACGAGCCCAATATGATGGAAGATACCGGTTTCCCCAAGGGCTATACGGCTGAGCACTACCGCCGTGACTCCGACATCTTCAGCGCGTGGCTGAAGGAGAACTATCCCGAATGCCTGCTGGTTGGCCCCTCTGATGTGGGCGGCATGGCTTCCGGAATGGATCTTGGCGGGAAAAATGACGAGCAGGGCACCGGCGGCGTGGAGCAGCTCTCCCGGGAGAACGTCAGTGTGGACGATCTGCTGGATGGCTGCATCCCCATGGATGTCTACTCCTACCACTATTATAACGGCGTTTCCGACCGTCTGGCGTCCGTGATGCCCAAAGCCCACTGGCAGCCCGAGATGGCCAACTCCGAGGCCTTCCTGGCGGTGCCCATTTCCATGTGCCGGTTCCACTGCGGCAAGCGGGACAAGTACGTTCCCGGCGGCGAAATGTGGGTCACCGAGTCTGGCGAAGCGGGCGGCGGCGGTTCCAGCTGGTCCTCCACTTACCTGGATGTGCTGCGGACTCTGAACGAGCTGGGCGGCTTCTCCGCGCTGACCCGGGGCATCATCTTCCACAACACATTGACGGCTTCCGACTACGCATTCCTGGACCGGAACACCCATGATCCCCGTCCCAACTTCTTCGCCGTGAAGCTGTGGCAGGATCTGATGGGCACCACCGTCTATGACACCAAGGAGCCTGTCCGGGAGGGCGCTCATGTCTACTGCCAGTCCTCCAAGACCGAGCCCGGCAAGAAGTGCTATCTGATCATCAACAACTCTGAGACCGAGACCACCACGGTCGAGGCTCCCAACGATGGCACCATCTATGTGCTGGCCGGCAAGGACGGCAACAAGCGGGCCACCGTGATGACCCTAAACGGCCGCGACCTGGTTCTGGGTGAGAACTGGGAGCTGCCCGACCTGTCCGGCGCCCCTGTCGCCGCCGGTAAGATCGAGCTGGCCCCCATGACCTGCACCTTCCTGGTGGTGTAATCCAACGTAAAAAACGAAAGGGACGGTTTTCTGAGCCGTCCCTTTCCTTCCTTTTTCTTTCAGCACAAGGTAACCTCGTTCTGCGCAAACAGGAGATCATTTGTCGCCATCAGATCCAGGCCATGGGTGATGGCGTAGAGAATCACCGCGTCCCGGCGGTTTTTGGGATAGAGCTGCGCAAAGCCGCTGCACTTCAGCATTTCCTGGGTCTGATCCAGATTGGCGTTCATCCCCAAACACAGGCACAGCATTCGATCCCGGGAGGGCATCCGCTGGCCGGAGAAGATCTGGTACAGATAGACATCGCTGGTACCGGCATTCTTTGCCAAAGCGGCTTTGGACAGTCCAGACTGCTGAAACAAGTCCCAAAGCATATCCACAAAACTGGCCGACACAAACTGCTCCCGGTTCTCGGACAAGAAGCGGTTGATATTGGGCGTGGCAGTTAATTCATATTGCAGTTCGTTGGTGTTTTTCTGAATCATGGTGATACCGGCCTTTACCTCGTGATTTCCTTTCCCATTATATGGCAATCGCGGCAGAAAAGCAACCATCAGACTGCATCGTAGAGGAGAGAAAATTTTTGACCAGTCCCATAGAGACATCCTTTGGAACCCTTGTTATCGAAAAGGAACTAAAATCCAATTCCCACAACAGCGTGTATCTGGCTCGGAACACGCAAATCATCCGGCAGTGCATCTACCGGGAATTTACCGGCAGTGCGGAGGTATACCGGATTCTGGAGCAGCTGCACAGCCCCCATCTCCCCGAGATTTATGCCGTGAAGGAAACGGACGGTAAGGTCTGCGTCCTGGAGGAATATATTCAGGGCGACACGCTGTCCTTCCTGCTGGAGGAGAAACCCCTGCCGGAGCAAACTGCCGGGGAAATCCTGCGCCAGCTCTGCGATGCCCTTTCCCTGCTGCACAAAGCCGGGGTGGTACACCGGGATATCAAGCCGGAAAACATCCTCCTGCGGGGCAGCATGGCCGTTCTCATTGACTTTGACGTTTCCCGGATGGTAAAACCGGAGCACAGCACGGACACCCAAATCATGGGCACCACCGGCTACGCCGCCCCGGAGCAGTACGGCTTCTCCCAGACCGACGCCCGCGCCGACATTTACGCCCTTGGCATTCTGCTCAACGAAATGCTGACGCGCCAGCACCCTTCCAAGCGCCTGGCCGCAGGCCGGTTCCGCCCGGTGATCGAGCGCTGCATTGAAGTCAACATGGACAAGCGCTACGCCTCGGTGGAGGATCTGCAAAAAGCAATTCGCCGGGCGATGGCGCCCAAAAGCGGCAAGTCGCTACTCCTTGGCGCGGCGGCGGGCGCCGCGGCGATGCTGCTGCTTCTGACTTTGATTCCGCCAGGAAAACAAGCCTCCGCTCCGGAGATCCCCACGGACGCTGCGTCAGCCGCCGCCAGCGAGCCGGAAACCCTCCCGCCAACGGAGGAGTCCGAATTCTCTGTCCTGGGCGCCTACAGGCTTCAGCCTGTGGAGGTGCCGGAAACGCCCTGGTCTGGCAGCGCGAGGGGCTTCACCACGCCCTTCTCCTACGATCTGGATGGAGACGGGACTTTGGAGCCATACATCTTCGGCACGCTCCATGCCAATGTTCCGGCAGGCCACCGGAACACCCCGTCCGACAGCTTTGGGCTGGCAGGCCAGGAAACCAGTATGCGCAATGTCTATCCCTGCGTCTGGCGGCAGGAAACGGACGGCAGCTTTACGCAAGTCAAGGAATTTTCGGATCTTCTGAAAGATCCCCAGGCAACTCTCTGGCGGATAGAAGGAACTGACTCCCAGGCCCCAGAGGTTTTCCGCATGGACGATATCTGGAAGGGCGGTGTTTCTGTGGTCTTCTCCCTAAAAAACACCGGCATGTGGCTCTTTGCGGTCAGCGCGACTCTGGACGGCCAGCAGCTCACCGCCGCCACCACATCCTATGTGTACGATGCGCAGTCCGATTCGTAACCAAAAGCCCTTATAAAGGACACTTGCCCTGCGGGAAAAATCCCGCAGGGCAAGTTCGTTTGTCGAAAGGAAATCGTATTACTCCCCGTAACCCATCGGATTCTGGCTCTGCCAGCGCCAGGAATCCCGGCACATATCCTCCAGATTCTTCTCGGCCTTCCACCCCAGAACCGCCGCGCTCTTGGCAGGGTCGGCGTAGCAGGTGGGCAGGTCGCCGGGGCGGCGGGCCACGATCTCATAGGGCACCTTCACGCCGTTGGCCTTCTCGAAGGTCTTCACCATATCCAGCACGCTGTAGCCCACGCCGGTGCCCAGGTTGAACACCTCGCAGCCTAAGTTCTCCGCCGCGTATTTCACTGCCGCCACATGGCCCTTGGCCAGATCCACCACGTGGATATAGTCCCGGACGCCGGTGCCGTCG
>CAMEWZ010000031.1 GCA_945946745.1 uncultured Clostridia bacterium
TCTTCATGGCCCGGCGGAAGGAGATACGCTTCTCCAGCTGCTGGGCGATGTTCTCGGCAACCAGCTGGGCGTTCAGATCGGGAGAGCGAACCTCAACGATGTTCAGATTCACGCTCTTGCCCAGCTTGCCTTCCATTTCCTTGCGCAGGTTCTCGATCTCAGCGCCGGCCTTACCGATGACCACGCCGGGACGGGAACACCACAGGTTGATCTTGACCTTGCCGTTCGAGCGCTCGATCTCGATCTTAGCGACGCCAGCGGCGTACAGCTTGTTCTTCAGATACTTACGGATGTTGTAATCCTCGACGACCAGGTCGCCCACCTTGTCCTCCCGGGCATACCAGCGGGAATCCCAGTCCTTGATTACACCAACACGCAGTCCATGGGGATTAACTTTCTGTCCCATAGCTACCTCCTGATTAAGCCTTCTCGCTCACACCGATGGTGATGTGAGTGGTTCTCTTGTTGATCCGAACGAAACCACGGCGGGAAGCGATGCGGCCGCGCTTCAGGATGGGGCCGGGGTTCGCAATGGCAGTGGAAACGTACAGGTTGTCAGCGTTCATGCCGTTGTTGTGCTCAGCGTTGGCAACAGCGCTCTTCAGCAGCTTGGCCATGGGCTCACAGGCTGCCTTGGAGGTCTGGCTCAGCAGAGCGGCTGCGGTCTTGGTGTCCTTGCCGCGGATCATGTCGCAAACCAGCTTGACCTTGCGAGGAGACATACGGACGAATTTAACATGTGCAAATGCTTCCATTTTCGTACCTCCTTACTTGCTGTTTGCGGTCTTGCTGCCGGAGTGGCCCCGGAAAGTCCGGGTGGGGACGAACTCGCCCAGCTTGTGGCCGACCATATCCTCAGTGATATAGACGGGAACATGCTTGCGGCCGTCATGGACAGCGATGGTGTGACCGACGAAGGAGGGGAAGATGGTGGAAGAACGAGACCAGGTCTTCAGAACCTTCTTGTCACCAGCCTTGTTCAGCTCCTCGACGCGCTTGTACAGTTCAGGAGCGACGAAAGGGCCCTTTTTGATGCTTCTGCTCATTTCATTTCCTCCTTACTTGCTGTTTCTGCGCTTGACGATGAACTTGTTGGAAGCGTTCTTCGTCTTACGAGTCTTGTAACCCAGTGCAGGCTTGCCCCAGGGAGTCACAGGGCCGGGACGGCCCACAGGAGCGCGGCCTTCGCCGCCGCCGTGGGGATGGTCATTGGGGTTCATAACGGAGCCGCGGACGGTGGGACGGACGCCCATGTGGCGCTTCCGGCCCGCCTTGCCCAGATGCACGTTCTCGTGATCCAGGTTGCCCACCTGGCCGATGCAGGCGGTGCAGTTAGTGCGGACATAGCGCACCTCACCGGAGGGCAGACGGATCTGCGCCAGGTCGCCTTCCTTGGCCATCAGCTGGGCAGCGGCACCGGCGGAGCGAACCAGCTGGGCGCCGTGGCCGGGCTGCAGCTCCACGTTGTGGATCACAGTACCCACGGGGATGTTGGCGATGGGCAGGCAGTTGCCGGGCTTGATGTCGGCAGTGGCGGAGGCCACGACCTGGTCACCGGCCTTCAGACCGTAGGGAGCCAGGATGTAGGACAGAGTCTCGTCCTCATACTTAATCAGCGCGATATAAGCGGAGCGGTTGGGATCGTACTCGATGCGCTGCACGATGGCGGGCATCTCGGTCTTGAGACGCTTGAAGTCGATCACGCGGTACTTCCGCTTGTTGCCGCCGCCATGATGGCGGACGGTGATGTGGCCATAGCTGTTGCGACCGGCATGCTTCTTCAGGGTCTCAACCAGGCTACGCTCAGGTTTTGCCTTCTTGTCCACGCCGTCGAAGCCGGAAACAGTCATGTTGCGGCGGGCGGGGGTGTAAGGCTTAAAAGTCTTAATTGCCATTTGCGTTTCTCTCCTTTATTGAGATTGGTTTAGACCATGCCCTCGAACAGCTCGATGGTCTTGGAATCAGAGGTCAGGGTGACAATGGCCTTCTTGTACTCGGCGCGCTTGCCAGCGGGGTAAGCGCCGGTGCGCTTGACCTTACCCTGCATGCGGATGGTGTTGACCTTGGCGACCTTGACGCCGAAAGCCAGTTCCACGGCCTCCTTGATCTGGGTCTTGTTGGCGTTGACATCCACCATAAAAACGTACTTCTTGTCGGCGACAGCCTCCATGGACTGCTCGGTGATGACAGGGCGTCTGATGATATCGTAAGCGTTCATTATGCGAATACCTCCTCGATCTTCTCCAGAGCGGCCTTGTCCACAACCAACTTGTTGGCGTTGACGATGTCGTAAACGTTCAGCAGGTTGGCGAAGGTGACCTCGCAGCCGGGGATGTTGCGGCCGGACTTGACCACGTTCTGGTCAGCGGCGGCAGTGACAACCAGCACCTTGGTGTCGCAGCCCACGGCCTTCAGGAACTTGGCGAAGTCAGCGGTCTTGGGGGCGTCCATCCGGATGGCGTCGATGACCACCAGGCTGGTCTCGGCGACCTTGGCGCTCAGGGCGCTCTTCAGAGCCAGGCGCTTGGCCTTCTTATTCAGCGTGTAGCTGTAGGAGCGGGGCTTGGGGGCGAACACGATGCCGCCGTGAGTCCACTGGGGAGCCCGGGTGCTGCCCTGGCGGGCACGGCCGGTGCCCTTCTGACGCCAAGGCTTGCGGCCGCCGCCGGAAACCTCCGCGCGGGTCAGAGCACTCTGGGTGCCCTGGCGCTTGTTGGCCAGGTGGTTCTTCACCACATCATGGACAACAGCCTCGTTGGGGGTGATGCCGAACACAGCTTCGGAGAGCTCGATCTCGCCAACCAGCTTGCCGGACATATCATAAACGTTAGTCTTAAGCATGATTTAAGATCTCCTTTCCTTAGCCTCTCGCGGAAGCCTTCTGGGGGTTTCTGCCGGAAGCCTTCTGCGGGTTCTTGCTGATGCCGGTCTCCACGTTCTTGACGCGGTTGTTCTTGACGGTGTTGCGGATGTAGACCAGACCGCCCTTGGGGCCGGGGATGGCGCCGCGGATGACGATCATGTTCAGCTCTGCGTCTACCTTCACAACGTCCAGGTTCTCGATGGTGACCTGCTCATTGCCCATCTGACCGGCGCCGATCTTGCCGGGGAAGATACGGGACTGGTGAGAGGAAGCGCCCATGGAACCAGCATGGCGATGGACAGGGCCGCCGCCGTGGGTCATGGGGGTGCGGCCAGCGCCGTGGCGCTTCACAACGCCCTGGTAGCCGTGGCCCTTGGAAACGCCGGTAACGTCGATCTTGTCGCCAGCGGCGAAGGTGTCAGCCTTGACCACATCGCCGACGTTCATGTCAGCGGCGCCATCCAGCTTGAACTCCTTCAGGTACTTCTTTGCCTCAACGCCGGCCTTCTTCAGATGGCCAGCCTCGGGCTTGGTCAGCTTGGACTCCTTGATGTCCTCGAAGCCAAGCTGGACGGCGGTGTAGCCGTCGGTCTCGACGGTCTTCTTCTGAGTGACGACGCAGGGGCCTGCTTCCACGACGGTAACAGGGATCACCTTGCCGCTCTCATCGAAGATCTGGGTCATACCCACTTTTTTGCCGATGATTGCTTTCTGCATGGTTGGTTTTCTCCTTTTTTAATAGGTTATTGGTCGACTTGCCGCATTGGGACGGCTGCCGACATGACCCGTCCGCCCGATGCCAGACAGTGCGGGCTGCTGTAGCCATTGTTACGTGATTACAGCTTTATCTCAATCTCAACACCAGCGGGAAGATCCAGGCTCATCAGCGCCTCGATGGTCTTCTGGTTGGGGTTGAGGATATCGATCAGTCTCTTGTGGGTTCTGCGCTCGAACTGCTCACGGGAGTCCTTGTCCTTGTGGACAGCCCGAAGGATGGTAACAACTTCCTTCTTGGTGGGCAGCGGGATGGGGCCGGAAACCTGGGCGCCGTTGCGCTTTGCGGTCTCCACGATCTTTGCAGCGCTGGAGTCGATCAGCTGGTGATCGTAAGCCTTCAGCCGAATGCGGATCATCTGGTTTGCCATGGTTTGTTTTCCTCCTTGAATTACGTACTCAGTTTGCGTAGTGTCTGGGTACGGTCGAACTGCTGCAATTGTCCGCGCCGCCGTGCGTATCATTCCGAGCCATGAAAAATGGCCGACCGAGGCCGACCCTTCTTCCGTTCCCGGCGATATACGCCAGCGCTTCCAGAAGCAGTTCAGCCGCCCGATGACCGGACATACTCCGCGGAAGTTACCGTTTTTCAACGCAATCTCCCGCATCATCGCATTGCGCGCAGAGTTCCCCCACACGCGCTCAATTATTCTACCACCCCAAGGAGAAATTGTCAAGAAAAATTTTAGAAAAAAGCACAAAGTTTGCTTTGTTTTTTCGTGCAATCTGCGGGCCGCAAGGCGGCAGCCAATGCGTCACGGACGCTGGGTGAGCAACCAGCACATTGCCCTCTCCGTCACGGCCTTTGGCCGTGCCAGCTCCCCCAAAGGGGGAGCCAGGGGTGCTTCGTTAGTTCCGGTACGTACGTACGCAGCAAAACCCCATATTACCCTTATATATAAGGAGAGGGCAGCGGGGCGCTGCATTGCCCTCTCAGTCACGACCAAAGGTCGTGACAGCTCCCCCAAAGGGGGAGCCAAGGCTGCACCCCCTTGCCTCTCCCTCTGGGAGAGGTGGCAGCCGTTAGGCTGACGGAGAGGGTGCCCTCTCAGTCACGGCCTTCGACTGTGACAGCTCCCCCAAAGGGGGAGCCAAGGCCACGCCCCTTGCCTCTCCCTCTGGGAGAGGTGGCAGCCGTTAGGCTGACGGAGAGGGTGCCCAGCCCGCTTTTCTGGTGTGAGCGCTGGCTCGGAATGACATGGTCTTTCGACAGTCAGAATCCGGCCCCGTGGAGGGCCGGACTCTGTTTGTGCTTATATATAAGGGGAATATGGGCTTTTCGCTGCGTACGTACGTACCAGATCTTCCCCCGGTGGGTCATTTCCGTTCCCACAGCTTCACCTGGCTGGCCTTTTCATACAGCTTTACATAGCTGTCATACCGGCTCCCCTCGATCCTGCCATCCTCCACCGCCGACCGGATGGCGCAGTCCGGCTCCCTGCGGTGGGTGCAGTCGTCAAACCGGCATTTGCCCAGGTAATCCCCAAAATCCGGGAAGGCGTATTGCAGATTCTCCTTCAGAATCACGTCCATCTGGTCGGTATCGAAGGAGGAAAACCCCGGGGTGTCCGCCACGAAGGTTTCCGCGTCCAGGGCATACAGCTCCACGTGCCGGGTGGTGTGCCGTCCCCGGCCCAGCTTCTCGGAGACCTCTCCGGTGGCAAGGCCCAGCTCCGGACACAGCCGGTTTAGGATGCTGCTTTTGCCCACGCCGGAATTTCCGGTGAAGGCCGTCAGCTTTCCTTGCAGCAGCTGCCGCAGCCGCTCCACCCCCTCGCCGGTTTCCGCGCTGGTGCAGATCACCGGAAAGCCCGCGTGTTCGTAAATCCGAACCAAATCCACAGCCGGATCCAGGTCGCATTTGTTCACGCACAGATAGACCGGCACCTCCTGGTCACCGGCAATGGCCGCCACCCGGTCGATGAGGAAAGGCTCCGTCACCGGGTTGACGTTGGCGGCAAACACCACCAGCGCGTCCACATTGGCCACGGCGGGCCGGATGAAGCTGTTCTTCCGGGGCAGGAGCTTTTCCACCATGCCCTTTCCCTTTTCCACGGTAATTTCCGCCAGGTCGCCGGTCAGAGGACTGCTGTCCGCCCGGCGCAGGACGCCCCTGGCCCGGCAGGTGACAATCCCATCCCCGGTCTGCACATCATAAAATCCACTGATGGAGCGGACAATCCGCCCTGTCTTTCGCTGCGTCATCAATTAAAATCCACCAACTTGGTGCATTCATACACACCGTCAATGTAAAGATCATACTCCCGGCTTCCGCTGCCCGTCAGCTCCACGTAGGTGCTGGCCGTGTTGGGCGGCACCAGCTTGGACTCCAGAATGTCCTTGGTTCCGCTTAGGCAGATCTCCAGCCGGTACTCAATGGGCCTTTCCGGAACCTCCCAGGATACCGTGATGGTAATTTCCTCCACGGTTTCCTCCGGCTCCGTGGGCTGGGTCTCGTCCTCCTGCAACCCGCCGGAATAGTGGATGATGATTTCCGAGGCTACATCCGTATCCGTATTCTTGGCCACAGACTGGTAGACCACCTCGTTGACAGGCTTCTGGCTCTCCACCTGCTCATAGCGCACGTTGGTAAAGCCCAGCTGATCCATCAGCTCCTTCACCCGATCCAGCTCCATTCCCACCACATTGGGCATGGGCGCTTTTTCCACATCCGGCCCGGTGCTGATATAGATGTAAACCGTCTGTCCTTCCGTCACTTCCGCACCGGCGGCGGGATCGGTTCGGGTGACGATGCCAGCGTCATAGACATAGCTGTACTCTTTCTTGTTCAGCGGCTTATAGCCTTGATTTTCCAGCATTTTGTAGGCTTCGTCCGCGTCCGCGCCCACAAAATTGTCCAAGGTTCGCTTCTCCGGCTCCGGCCCCATGCTGACCGTGATCCAAAGGTCGGCGCCCCGCTGCACCCTTTCCCCTCCGGCGGGCTGCTGCCGCAGAATCTGCCCCTCCGGGCTGGTTTCGTTGTATTCCTGGGGCATCAAGCGGATGTTAAAATCCCCATACTTGGCGGCAAAGTCCTCCGTGTACATCTCCCCCTCCAGATAGGGAACGTCCACGTAGTCCCGCTCCCGGTTCAGAAGGGCGCCGTTAAACAGGGCAATGAGGAAGATCACAATGGCAATCACTGCCACAGCGCTGCAAATGACGATGGCCGTGGTGGCCACCCGGCTGCGCTCCTCCTCCTTTTTCTTCTCCTCCGCCTTTCGCCGCTGCTGGGCGCGGCGGATGCTCTCGTTATCCGGTTCAGACGGCACTTTCCCCGTCTGACGATGCTGGGCGGCAGCGGGTGTCCCCTGGCGCAGGCGGACACTGTCGGTGGTTACCCGGTTTTGGGCCTGGGCTTTCTTTTCCGCCGTGGTTCTGCGCTGACCGCTGCCGGGGATGGAGCGGGTCGCATCGTCCACCAGGAAGTGATGCTGGAAGACAATGTTGGGGTTCTTCCGGAACTCCTCCATCTCCTGGAGCATCTCCGTGGCGGAGACATACCGATCCCGCACGTCCAGGGCCATACCCTTCCTAATGATCTGCTCCAAGCCCTTGGGAATGTTGGGATTCAAGGTAGACGGCAGGGGCGCGCCGCCGTTGATGTGCTGGATGGCGACAGACACGGCAGACTCCCCATCGTAGGGCGGCCGCCCGGTCATCATCTCATACATCACCACGCTCAGAGAATAGATATCCGACCGATTATCGGTATGTCCGCCCTTGGCCTGCTCCGGAGAGATATAGTGGACGCTGCCCAGCGCCTCCTTGGTCAGGGTATTGCTCTTATTCATCACCCGGGCAATGCCGAAGTCCATGACCTTGACGGAGCCGTTTTTCAGCACCATCACGTTATGGGGCTTGATATCCCGGTGGACGATGCCCCGGCTGTGGGCGTGCTCCAGCGCCTTGGCAATCTGCATGGCAAAATGGAGGGTTTCCTTCCAGTTCAGAACGCCTTTTTTCTCCATGTACTGCTTGAGAGAAATCCCGTCAATCAGCTCCATGACGATATAGTTGGCGCTGTCCGAGGTGGAGACATCGTACACCTGCACAATGTTGGGGTGGCTCAGCATGGCCACGGCCTCCCCCTCGGCGTGGAACCGGCGGCGGAATTCCTCGTCCATGGCGAATTCGTCTTTTAATATCTTGATCGCGACCAGCCGGTTCAGACGATGGCAGAGCGCTTTATATACCACGGCCATGCCGCCGGTGCCGATGACCTCCAAAATCTCGTACCGGTTATCCAGCAGCCGTCCAATATATTGATCCATACTCAGAAGTTGCTCCTTTCGCTGCGGTGGTCTAAATCAAAACAAGAATGCTGGTCACATTGTCCGGCGCGCCCCGGTTTTTCGCAATGTTCAGCAGCCGCTTGCAGCACTGCTGCTTGTTCACGCCGTGGACGACTTCAAACAGAATTTCCTGGTCGTCCATCAGATTGCTCAGGCCATCGCTGCACAGCAGCAAAAAATTGCCTCTGCTCATGTCCCGATGGAAAATGTCGCACATCACCAGCGGTTCCGTGCCGATGGCTCGGGTGATAAAGTTTTTACCTGGATAGGTCTTTGCCACCTCCGGGGTCAGATCCCCCCGATCCACCATCATCTGCACCAGGGAATGATCCTTGGTGATCTGCCGGATGCCGCTGCGGTCGATGCCGTAGGCCCGGCTATCGCCCACATTGACCACGGTAACCTTCTTCCCCCGAACCAGCGCCGCGACCAGCGTCGTACCCATGCCGTCGAACTCCTCAAACTGGGCCGCCTGGTCGTACACCGTAAAATTCGCCAGCTTCACCGCGCTGCGCAGCATCTGGTCGATTTTGTCCTGATCCATATCCGGCGTCCAGCACCGGCGGATCTCCTCCGTAAAAACCTCCGAAGCCAGTGTGCTGGCAATGTTGCCGGATTTCGCGCCGCCCATGCCGTCGCAGACAACACACAGCAGGTTGTTGCGGTCAAGGCGCTCCATTCGATAAGCGTCTTGATTCTGTTTTCGGACGCATCCGGGATCCGTCAGTCCCCAGCATTGCATAGGCGTGGCTCTCCTCTCTTCTTGTGTATGTTCACCCTTGCTCTTTTGTATAGTTTCGCCGCAGCTGTCCGCAGGAGGCGTCAATGTCCCCGCCCAGGGTGCGGCGGACGGTGGCCGTAACACCGCCATCTTCCAGGGTTTTCTGGAACGCCGCCACCGCTGCCCGGGTGCTGGGCTTTAAGGGGCTTTCCTCCACATGGTTCAGCGGGATCAGATTAAAGTGGGCGGGCAGGCCCTTTAACCGCCGCAGCAGCTCTTTGGCGTTTTCCTCCGAGTCGTTGACCCCCTGGATCATGGCGTATTCAAAGGAAATCCGCCGGTTGGTGGCCGCGTAGTAACGGCGGCAGGCCTCCAGCAGCTCCTCGCTGGGATAGGCCCGATTCACCGGCATGATCTGGTTGCGGATGGCGTCGTTGGGGGCGTGGAGGGACACCGACAGGGTCAGCTGCAATTTGCGCTGGGCCAGCTCGTCGATCTTCGGCACCAGGCCGCAGGTGCTGAGGCTGATGTGGCGCATGGAGATGTTCATGCCGTCGGGGCTGTTCACCAGCTCCAGAAAGCGCATCACATTGTCGAAATTGTCCAGCGGCTCCCCAATGCCCATCAGCACGATGTGGGAAACCGGCAATCCGGAATCCACCTGGGTAAACAGCACCTCGTCCAGCATTTCATAGGGTTCCAGCCGCCGCACCAGGCCGCCGATGGTGGAGGCGCAGAAGGCGCAGCCCATCCGGCAGCCCACCTCGGTGGAAATGCAGACGGTATTGCCGTAATGGTAGCGCATGAGCACCGTCTCCACGCAGTTGCCGTCGGACAGCTCCCACAGATATTTTATGGTGCCGTCCCGCTGGGATTCCTGCCTGCGCACCACCTTCGGGGCGTGGATGGGATAGGCTTCCGCCAGGGTCTGCCGCAGCTGCTTTGGCAGATTGGTCATTTCGTCATAGGAACGAACGCCCTTGTGCAGCCAGGTATAGACCTGCTTGGCCCGGAAAGCCGGCTGGCCCAATTCTTTGAAAATCGCAGCCAATTCCGGCTGGGTCAAGGATTTTAGGTTCATACGTTCCTCCGCAGACGGCAGAGAAAGAAGCCGTCGGTGTCATATTGTCCGGGAATCAGAGTAAGCATCCCGGTCTCATTTTGGGGAAGTCCCTCCGGCAGGGGCAACGGTTCCAAATGGAACTCCCGGTGCTCCTCCAGGAAGGAAGTCACCACGTCCTCGTTTTCCCGCCGCAGCACCGTGCAGGTGGAATACATCAGAAGCCCACCGGGCTTGACATAGGACGCCTGGTTTTCCAGAATCTTCCCCTGCAATTGGGGTAAATCTTCCGTTTCCGCCAGGTTTTTGTAGCGGATATCCGGCTTTTTCCGAATAATGCCCAGCCCCGAGCAGGGCACGTCGGCGATCACAACGTCCATGGCGCCCCGCCAGGCCTCCACTGGTTCCGTGGCGTCCTGCACCCGGGCGGTAATATTGGGTAAACCCAGCCGGGCCGCGCCGTTTTCGATCAGCGCCGCCTTGTGGGGATGGATGTCGCAGGAAAGGAGCTGGCCCCGGCCGCCCATGGCGATGGCCGCCGCGAAGCTTTTGCCCCCCGGGGCGGCGCAGCAGTCCAGCACCCGGATGTCCTCCCGGGGCAGGCCTAAGCAGAGGACGCTTAATTTTGCCGCCGGGTCTTGCACGTAGTACAGTCCCTCCCGGAAGGAGGGCAGCGTTTCCAGATTCCCGGTGCCGGAAAGCACCAGGCAATCCGGCATCCAGCCGTGGGGCTGGACGGTAACACGCTCGCTTTGCAGCCGTTCCGTCAGCGCCTGGGCGGTGATGCGCAGGGTGTTCACCTGCACCACCATCTGGGGCGCGGCATTGTCCGCGATCAGCATGGGCTCCAGGGTTCCCTTGGGCAGGTTCTGCTTCAGCAGGGCGACCAACGCATCGGGGTGGCTGTACCGGTCGGCATAGGAGACCGGCTCCGTCAGCTGCCCCCGGGTATCCGCCGCCCGGCGGAGCACCGCGTTGACCAAGGCCGCGGCCTTGGGATTTTTGCCATATTTTTTCGCCAGCGTCACGGATTCATTCACCGCGGCGCTGTCGGGTACTTTATCCAATTCGTAAATCTGGTACAGCCCCAGGTGCAGGATATCCCGCACCACCGGGTGCAGGTTTTTGACGTTTCCCGTCAGAAGCTGCTTCAAATAAAAGTCCAGTTTGTTCCGGTTTTGCAGGACGCCATAGCACAGCCGGGTGGCCAGGGCCGCGTCCCGGCTGTCCAGCCGATCCCGGCGGATATAATCCTTCAAAACGCCGTTCGACCAGGCGCCGCTTTTCCGGCAGGCGATCAGCGCGTTCAGCGCCGTTTCCCTGGCGCCCATTTACGCCTCCAGCGGGTGGCCCCGGAAATAGTCGGGTGCCGCCATCCGCTTGCCGCCCTCTGCCTGGAGGCTGGTGATCTCCACCGCCCCCTCGCCGCAGGCGATCCGCAGGCCGGTCTTGGTCAAGCCCAGAATCTCACCGGGCTTTCCGTTGCCTTCCACCACCTTGGCCGCATGAACCTTGAAGGTTTTGCCTTGCAGCTCCATGGTGGCAACGGGCCAGGGGTGCAGGCCCCGAACCTGGTTGTGCACCTGCCAGGCGGATTTTGTCCAGTCAATGGGGCACATGGATTTGTCCAGCATGGGGGCGTAGGTTGCTTCCGCTTCGTTCTGATGGGTTCCCGCAACCGGCCCCGCCGCAAATCGGGCCAGGGTCTTGCTCAGCAAATCCGCCCCCAGCACCGCCAGCCGATCCAGCAGCTCCCCGGCGGTCTCGTCCTCGCCGATGGGGGTTTTCGCCACATCGATGATGTCTCCCGCGTCCATTTCCCGGCACAGGTACATGGCGGTAACGCCGGTCTCCGGCAAGCCGTCCAGCACCGCCCACTGATAGGGGGCGCTGCCCCGGTACTTGGGAAGCAGGCTGGCATGGATATTGATGCAGCCCAGCTTGGGCACATCCAGCACCTTCTGGGGCAGGATGCGGCCATAGGCCACCACCGCGCAGACATCCGGCTTCAGCGCCCGGAGCTGCTCCACATCCTGTTCCTCCCGGAAGTTCTCCGGCTGAAACACCGGGATATTCGCCGCCAGAGCCACCTCCTTCACCGGGGAGGCCACCAGCTTCATCCCCCGGCCCTTGGGCCGATCCGGCTGGGTATAGACGCCGACCACCTCAAAGCCGTCGGTTAAAATCTTCTTCAAGCAGGTCGCCGCGATCTCCGGCGTTCCCATAAACACAACGCGCATAGCTTTTCCTCCCAGGAACCGTTTTCCTTTGCAGGAATGCATATCGGCTGAATTCAGCAGACAGATACATTGGTATTGATCGGTCAGTCCCTTGCCTCTCCCTATGGGAGAGGTGCCCCCGAAGGGGGCGGAGAGGGCCCTCTCAGTCACGGCTGCGCCGTGACAGCTCCCCCATAGGGGGAGCCAAGGCCGCTGCGCGATCAATTACCATTTATCGCTCTGCTGCATTAGGCCGATACGCCTTTTCCATTTATTCCCCTTCCAGCTCTTCCTCGGTCAGGAAGCGCTCCATGACCTCGGTGTAGACGATGCCGTCCAGGTGATCCAGCTCGTGGCAGAAGCACCGGGCGATCAGTTCCTCCCCTTCAGCCTCATACCAGTTTCCGTCCCGATCCTGGGCCCGCACCTTGGCATAGTTGGGCCGCTTCACCAGGCCGTACTTCCCGGGGACGCTGAGGCAGCCCTCCGGGCCGACCTGTTCGCCGCTGGTCTCCAGCAGGGAAGGATTCACCAGTTCCAGGATTTCCTCCCCGGTGTCCACGATCACCACCCGGCGCAGAATCCCCACCTGGGGCGCCGCCAGGCCCACCCCGTTGGCCTCCTCCAGGGTTTCCTTCATATCGTCCAGCAGCTTGTGCAGCCGCCAGTCAAATTTCTCCACCGGGCGGCAAACCTTGTGCAGCGCCGGTTCCTTATCCGTCAAAATTTTACGCAGTCCCAAAAATAAGCACCTCTCTTTGTTTATTCCAGAAATCCGTTCACGTCCACAAACGCGCTGACGCCCTTGTTGGCCTTATCCTTGCTGAACTGCCGCAGCAGGTAGGCCAGCAGCAGCCGCAGATTCCGGGTCATATGGCATCGCAGCGTCAGTTGATAGCGGAAATTGTAGTTGATTTTGGGCACAACGCAGGGGGCAGGCCCCAGCACCGCGCAGCGTTCCTCCCGGTATTCCGGCTGGCGCAGGCAGGCTTGCAAGCTTTCCCGCAGCTTGGCCGCCCCCCGCAGCACCGCCGTTTCCTCCTGTCCCAGGAAGACCACGCAGGCCATATCGCCAAAGGGCGGGGCGTTCTGCACCCGGCGCAGATGGATTTCCAGATTGTAAAAGCCGTCATAGTCCTGCCGGGCGGCCAGCCGAATGACCTGATGCTCCGGCACCAGGGTCTGGATCATGGCGCGGCCCGGGGTATCCCCCCGTCCGGCCCGGCCCACCACCTGGGTGAGCATATTGAAGGTGGTCTCCCCCGCCCGAAAGCCGCCGGTATACAGGCTCAAATCCGCGTCCAGCACGCCAACCA
>CAMEWZ010000032.1 GCA_945946745.1 uncultured Clostridia bacterium
CCATTCCATCATAGCGGCGTATTCAATCCCTTCAAATGAAGGGATATGAAGTTGGAGGGATGTGTTGGAGGGATGCTCCAAAACAGAGATAATCAAATTTCAAAAAGTTGGCTGTTTGCAAGCACAATTCGGATTGGGTGCTGCATTCGGCCCACGGGATTTTAAGTCCCCTGTGTTTACCGATTCCACCACAACGGCGGGTGGCTATTCTGTATGATACCACAACAACCCGTTTCCGTCAAGTCTTAGAGTTGATCCAGATTCAGACTGAAGGGAGGCAGGCAGTGTTCCAGGAACCAGTCCAGCTCCGGGCGGTGCATGGCCTGCATGGCCTGCCAGGTCTGGCGGGCGGCAGAATCAAATTCGGTGTTGCCCGCCTTCTGCTCCTCCAGGCACTTGATGTGGGCGCTGAGCTTGTCTGCTGCCTTGACGATGGGCGTGACCTCCGGGTCATCCTCCAGCACCAGGTGTTCATAGCTGGGGCGCAGCGCCGGGGGCAGCATATCCAGCAGGCGATTGCCCGCGATGCGCTCCACCTGCTTGTAGGCGTCCTTGATATCGGGGTTATAGTACTTGATGGGAGTGGGCAGGTCGCCGGTGAGGATCTCCGAGGCATCGTGGTACAGCGCCGCCACGGCACACCGGTCTGGATCGGGGCCTGAAATGGCCAGAATGTCCCGGCGGATCAACGCCAGGGCATGGGCCAGAACGGCGGTCATATGGCTGTGCTCGGCGATATTCTCGGAAAAGGTGTTGCGCATCAGTCCCCAGCGGGTGATGTAGCGCATCCGGCCCAGCAGGGCGTAAAATTCATTGGCCATGGACTACCTCCTGAATAACCTGGGGCAGCTGGTCGGGGCTGGAACAGAAGCAGCTGCCGCCCACAGCCTCCATATCCTCCCGATCCCGGAAGCCCCACAGCACGCTGACGCAGGGCAGACCTGCGTTTCTGGCCGTTACCACGTCCACTTCGCTGTCGCCGACGTAGATGCCATTGTCCGCGCCAATGGCCCTCAGCGCCCGCAGCACCATATCCGGGGCGGGCTTACGGGGGCAGTCTGGCGTTTCTCCCAGGGCATAGACCCCGGGGAAATACTGGGCACACAGGGCTTTCACCGCGGCGTCGGGCTTGTTGGAGACGATGGCGATGGGATAGTCCCGTTGGAGGGCAGCCAGCGCCTGGGGGATTCCCGGGTAGGCTTGGGTTTTTATCTGGCAATGCGCGGTGTAATAGGGTTTATAAATCGACAAAACCCGCTGCACCATCTCCTCCGGAGTACCCTCCGGGAGGGAACGGCGAAGCTGGTTGGCGGCTCCGTTGCCCACGGCCTGCCGCAGCTGCGCCAGGGTACGCGGTGGAAAACCGCAAACCTTCAGCGCGTAGTTGGTGGCATCCAGCAGATCCTCCAGGGTATTCAGCAGCGTGCCGTCCAAATCAAATAAAATGCCTGTTTTCATTTAAAAACCTCTGTTTTTTAATACCCGGATGTCCTCGCCTACGAAGGTCAGCCGCTGGAAACCGCCGTGGAGCCGGGAGGCGATCTGGGGGGAATAGCGGCGGCTCATTTCATCCACGTTCAGATTTGTGGAGATCACCATGGGCTGTCCTGCCAGCATCCGGTCGTTGAGCAGGCTGTACAGTGCCGCCGTGACGAACTGGCCGGGCATTTCCGTGCCCAGGTCGTCCAGAATCAGCAGGTCGCAGGCGGTGAATTTCTCCGCCTCCCGGCGGGTATCCTCGCTGGGAGAAAACTTTGCCTGCTCCAGCTTGGCGAACAGATGATTCGCCGTCTCATAAATCACGCTGTAGCCCCGGTCGGCCACCGCCCGGGCAATGCAGGCGGACAGGAAGGTTTTGCCCAGTCCGGTGCCGCCTACAAACAGCAGATTCCCCGCGTTGGGCGTGAAGGTCAAGCCGTAGGTGCGGCAGATTTTCAGATTCCGCTCCATAATGGCCCGGGGGCTGGCGCCGTACTGGGGATCGACCCGATCCGGATAGTATTCCAGCCGGAACTGGCTGAAGGTCTCCTTGCTGCCGGAGAGGATGGAGACTTCCTTCTTCTGCTCCTGGCGGCACAGCTCCCGGAGGCACTCGCACATGGCGGTGCCCACATATCCGGTGCCGCCGCAGATGGGGCAGATGGGGCTGTCGTCCAGATAGCCATCCTCAAAGTGTTCCGCCGCCAGACGCTCCCGCTCCCGCTGCAGGGCCAGGTTTTCCTCCCTGGCCTTTGCCAGCTGCTCCTGGCCGTCGCTGCCCTGCAAAAAGGCGGCCTGGGCAGCCTGGGCCATGGTGCGGCGCAGCTGGATGTCGATTTCCCGGAGACGGGGAACCTGGGCATAGGCCTGGGCCAGATGCTGCCGGTTTTCGGACTCCCGATCCTCCCGGGCCTGTGCCAGCCGGGCTCTGGCCCGGCGTACCACCTCTGTCGAATATGCCATGGATCAATCCTCCTGTAGAACGCGCTGAATGGCCTCCAGCTCGGCGCTGCCCAGCTGGCCGGAGGCTCCCTTGGGCAGCTTTCGGTCGCCGCCGCGAACCTCCTCGGCGGTGCGCAGGCCCTGCTGGTTCCAGCGCTGCAAAATCTTGTTCATATAAGCCCAGTTGAGGCCGCCGGTGTTGAGACAGGTGCGCTCATAGGCCATGGTCAGAACTTCCTCGTCAAAGCCCATATCCAGCCAGCTTTGGGCGTAACGTTCCTCCGCTGCCGTCAGATTCCGGCCCCGGATCTGAAGCAGGCTCATCAGCCGAGACAGGCGGGAATTACGGACGTTCTGGGCCTGGATAAAGGCGGAGGCGTCCTCCACCGTCTCGATACCCCGCTCGGCCCAGGCGTAGGCCTCCTTCTCGATGGTACGCAGGGAGGGATTGCGCAGGCTGCCTTTTTGCCTGGCCCGATCCTTGCAGTAGCAGATCAGCACGGAGATCACGTCTGCGCTTAATCCCAAATAGCGGACGAAGCCCAGCAAAATTTTTAATTCCTCGGTGTTCAGCGTCCGGCCCAGCAGCCGCTGCACCTCGCCGTAGAGACTGCGGAAGGAATTGTCGGTGTCCATGGCCTCCAGCACATCGGTTTCCGAATAGCTGGGCCGCTCCCCGGGAGCGATGTGGCTGGGTCGGTCGTCTGCCTGCAGTCCCAGCTGACGCAGCGTGGCGGCAGCGCAGCTGACCCGGGGAGCAGACAGGTTCAGCTCAGCCTCGGCATTTTCCAGCCGGTTGCCGCAGGACAAATATAGGTACAGCAGCGCCGCGTCGGGACTGGCGGCGCCCAGAAGTTTTTTTAGATCGATTTGGGTAAGCTTCAGTGCTTCTGTCATCATGGGGGGTTCCTCGCATTTTTTCGCTAATTGTAGTCATTATAGCACAGCTTTCCCCCGGGGACAACGGTGGCGGCTCAGAAAATAAAGAAAAAAAGTGCCCTGCTTTTTGGCAGGACACAGGATGTTGTGGGGCGGGGGAGAGATTTCACCGAATGGGGGAGGAGATCCCCATTTTTTCGCAGGGACGCGGGGGTATTATGGACAGGGCGGGCTGTTCCTTGCCCGCCCCCTTCGCATCACACCGCTGCGCTTTCGGCGACACACTTGACAGCGTATGGAAGGAGAAAGAAATGGCCGTCGCCTTTGCTTTCCGGTTCCTTTGCTGTCCAAGGGTAGTATGCCCGCAAAACCATCAAAAATAGGAGGAAAAGAATGGAAAAAGTTGTTGTACTGCTGATTCCCGCCCTGTTTGCCGGGGTGCTGCTGCGGCTGCTGATGATTCCCATGCGGCTGCTCTGGAAGCTGGGGCTGCATGCGGCCTGCGGCTTTGCCTGCCTGTGGCTGCTGAACAGCATTGCCGTGTTTACCGGCGTTGTCATTCCCATCAACGCCGTGACGGTGCTGACGGCGGGGCTGTTCGGCGCACCGGGGATGGGGGTGCTGGCCTTGCTTGCCATGGGATAACCTCCGGAAAGCCGGGAGACTCATTTATCCTTTGGCAGGAATTGCTCCAGATAGTCGTAGTTGAAGGCCTCCCGCACCACGTTTTTGTAGTAGTCGTTGTAGGTCTTGCCGTTGTCGTCGTAGCGCCAGGGCGTCCAGGGGTTGCTGTAGCCGTAGAAGGCAGTGCGGCAGCCGTCGTGGATGGTGACGAAGGTGTTCTGCTCCTGGGTGGAGGCTTTTGGGCTGAGGCAGACAAACCGCTTCAGCGGCAGGGTGTCCAGGGGCATATAGTTGGAGACCTTGGTGTAGCTGATGTTCAGATAGGTCAGGCTTTCGCACTGGGCCAGGGAGTCGATGTTTTCCAGCTTGCCGCAGCTGACCAGCTCCAGCCAGGTCAGTTTTTTGCAGTTTTCAAAGCCCACCAATTCCTTGACGGCGCAGCCGGAGGCGATGAGCACCTCGATGTTGGGCATGTAGCTCACAAAGCTCAGATCGGTCAGATACTCGTTATGGCCGATGTCCATGTAGACGACATCCTCACAGTATTTCATGGGGCCGCAGGTATCGTCGGTGACGTTATACACCGCCCGGAGGGTATCCGCGTCGGTGAGGGAATTGTACCGGCCGTCCACACCGAAGTACACCCGCCAGACCACCTTGGGGCCGTCTCGGAAGTCCGCCCGGATCCCGGCGAGAACCTCGCTGTCGATGTTGCAGTTGTCCAGCACGAAGCGGCTGCAATTGTCCAGAATGGTCAGTGCCCGGCGGATGTCCGTTTCGCCGTCGTTGCCGATGGACTGGTTTTTGTATTCCACCTCCTCGTCGGTGGTGGACAGGGTCTTGCCAAACAGCTTGAAGCTGTAGTGGAAGGTGATCCGGGGAGCGGCATCCTGAAGCAGGGCCACATCCTCGATGTCCAGAGCGCTGCTTAATTCCACATCCGTCAGATTGGTCAGCAGGCCCAGCTTCTGGGCCGCCTCCTCCACCTGGGCGGAGGACATGCCGGTCAGATCCAGCTGGGTGATCTCCTGGTCATAGGTCTGGCCGAACAGGGTCACGGTGTAATCCAGGCTCACCTGGGGGTATTTCTCCACCAGGGCAGTCACCTGCTCGGTGTTCAGCGAAATGCCCGGCAGGGAGAGGGTGGTAAGCTTTGGCAAAAATTGGAGGTTTTCCAGCAGCGCGTCATAGGTGAAACTTCCCGGCTCCAGGATGGCGCTGGCGGCCTTGTTGGAAACGGCGGTGCCTCCCAAGTCAACGGAGTAGGTCACGTCCAGCTTGGGATGCTTTTCCATAAAGTCCAGAATGGCGCCGTAGCAGGTGCTGCCGCTTAAATCCACGGCCTTGAGGTTGGGATAGGAGTCCAGGGTGTATAGCTCCCCCGCTTCCAGAACCACCGTCAGCTGCTCCACGGATTCCTTGGGGTCGGCGGTGGCCTCCGTTGCTATGGGCGCTGTGGGCAGCGTGATGACCTCGGTGGGCGCGGCAGCGGGGGACGCGTGGCCGCAGCCGCTCAAAAGCAAAATAGCAGCCGCGGCGCAGACCAGGCACCCGGCTTTTCGAATAGGATTCATGGGGATATTGCCTCCGATGAGATACAGTTTTCAGCATCATACCACATTCCCGGGAAAAAATCAAGAAATCCATGGAAACCCATCCGAAAATGGGGATTAAGTCTTTCTTAAGGGGAAACTGCGATTTATCTCAGCCAGATTGCAGTATCCGGCCGATCCGCATTTTTATTATCAAGAAGACACCGCCTAACGCTTCTTTTTGAATAGCAGAATGGCATTCAGCCCCCAGGCCGGCATTTTTGGCCTGGGGGCTGATCCGTTGGAAACGTTCCGCAGCAGAAAAAATAACAGTTTACGCCGGGGCCATTGCGCAGTATAATAGAAGTGCAGCGGGGCACGCCCGGCTCAGCGCAATCATCATAGGAGGATCAATTTATGGACGAAAGATTAAAGCCTCTGTTTACCCCCTGGAAAATCGGGAATTTGGAGATCAAAAACCGGATTGTCCTCACCTCCATGGGCGGAACAGACCTGTTCGGCTGGATGGAGAAGAACCACTTTGACAAAGACGGCGCAAAGTTCATTCTGGAGGTCGCAAAAAACAACGTGGGCCTGGTGCTGCCCGGCTGCCAGCCGGTGTACAACCCCATGTTCGGCCAGTGGCTCCACAAAAACAAGAAAATGTACGACGATCTGGCAAAATGGATGCCGGAGTTCCACAAAACCGGCGCCAAGCTGTTTGTCCAGCTGACCGCGGGCTTCGGCCGCTCCTTCACCGTCAGCGAAATGATGGAGACGCTCTACAACAACAAGGTGCTGCGGGTGCTGTCCAAGCCGGTGATGGATCTGGACAAAATCACCGCCTCCGCCAGCCCCTCGGAAAACCGCTGGTCGGATAAGCTGCCCTCCCGGGAGATGACCAAGGCGGAGATTCAGGAGATTATCGACTCCTTCGCCAAAAGCGCCGCCCTGCTGAAGGCGGCAGGGGTGGACGGCGTGGAGGTACACGCGGTGCATGAGGGCTACCTTCTGGATCAGTTTACCTTGAAGTACGTCAACCAGCGCACCGATGAATACGGCGGCAGCCTGGAAAACCGCTACCGCTTCGCGGCGGAGATCGTGAAAGCCATCAAGGCCGCCTGCGGCCCGGATTTCCCGGTGTCCCTGCGCTACAGCGTGGTGTCCAAAACCAAGGGTATGCGCCAGGGCGCGCTGCCCGGGGAGGACTACGTGGAGGCTGGCCGGGACATGGCGGAATCCGAAATTGCCGCGAAGTTCTTACAGGACGCGGGCTACGACATGCTCAACTGCGACAACGGTACTTACGATGCTTGGTACTGGGCACATCCGCCTATCTACATGCCGGAAAACTGCAACCTGGAGGACGTGAAGCACATTAAGCGGTTCGTGGACATCCCTGTGGTCTGCGCCGGACGGATGGTTCCGGAGACGGCGGCGGAGGCCATTGCCGCCGGGGAGATTGACGGCGCGGGCTTTGCCCGTCCCTTCCTGGCCGATCAGGCCTGGGTCACCAAGCTGCTGGAGGATCGCCCGGAGGATATCCGTCCGTGCATTCTGTGCCACAACGGCTGCTTCAACATGTGCCACTACAAGGGCGTGCCCAACGACCAGGATCTGATGGATTCTTTGCACCTGGCCCGGTGCGCCGTCAACGCGGAGACCATGCAGTGGGGCAAGCACTACATCAAAAAGACGAAGAACCCCCAGACCGTCCACATCATCGGCGGCGGCATCGGCGGTATGGAGGCCGCCCGGGTGCTGGCCCTGCGGGGCCACAAGCCGGTGATTCACGAAAAGAGCGACCGCCTGGGCGGCACCTTCATCGCCGCCAGCGCCGAGAGCTATAAGGGCAAGCTCCGGGATCTGCTGGCCTGGTACATCCGACAGATGGAGCAGCTGGGGGTGGAGATTCACTTTGGCGAGACGGTAACGGATTTGTCCGCCTTTGACGGACAGCAGGTGATCGTCGCCACCGGCTCCACCCCCCGGGTGCTGCGGAGCGTGCCGGGGCACGAAAAAATGATCGAGGCCTGCGAATACCTCACCGGCACGCCGGTTGGGCAGCGGGTGGCCGTGGTCGGCGGTGGCCTCACTGGCTCGGAGATTGCCTACGAGCTGGCGCTGCAGGGCCGGGATGTTACCATTGTGGAGATGAAGGACGATCTGGTAGCCCAAAAGGGCGTGTGCCTGGCCAACAGCTCCTATCTGCGGGAGTGGTTCGCCCTGCACCAGGTGCCGGTCTATCTGGAAACCACGCTGAAGGCGGTGGGGGACGGCTCCATCCTCTGCCAGCGCAAGGATGGCAGAGAGGTGGAGATTCCCTGCGACAGCGTCATCAGCTCCGCCGGTTACCTGCCTGCCCCCATCGCAAAAGAGGGCGGCAACGTCCATCTGGTAGGCGACTGCCGGAAGGTGGGCAATCTGCGCAGCGTCATCTGGCGGGCCTATGAGGTCGCCATGGCTATCAAATAAGGAGGAATACCATGCTTTTAACACAGGAACAGCAGCAGATTTTGGATGGCGGCAAGGGTCAGACCATGGCAAAGATCATGCAGACCCTGGTTCGCTACGGCGAGCTGTATCACGCGGACGCCATGATCCCCGTGACGGGGAAATATAACCACCTGGTCACATCCTTCGGCTTGAAGGCGCTGACCCCGGTGTATGAGCTGATGGATCAGCTCATCGCGGAGGGCGCCGTCTCCGGCACCAAGTTCACCGCCGACCCCCGGCCCCTGGACAAGAATGTGCCCAGCAGCTTTCTACAGGACATCATTTTCAACCATTTCATGTACAGCAAGCAGGACTTTTACGAGGAGCAGCTGCAAAAGCTGGGTCTGATGGAGAAGGACGCCTTCACCTGCACCTGCTACATGGACGAGGTGGGCAACACCCCGGAAAAGGGCGACATTCTCTCCTGGTCGGAGTCCTCCGCCGTGGTCTATGCCAACTCGGTTTTGGCTGCCCGGTGCAACCGCAATTCCGGCATCATCGATCTGATGGGTGCCATCTGCGGCTTTGTGCCCCGGTTTGGCCTGCTGACCGACGAGGGCCGGAAGGCTACCTGGATCGTGGAGGTTCGCACCACGAAAAAGCCGGAGGCGCAGCTTCTCGGCTCTGCCATCGGCATGAAGGTGATGGAGGACGTTCCCTATATCAAGGGCCTGGACAAGTGGCTGGGCACACTGGATGATGAAGCCAAGGCCTATCTTAAGGACATGGGCGCGGCCACGGCCTCCAACGGCGCGGTGGGACTGTACCATGTGGCGGGCATCACCCCCGAGGCGGTGGAGCAGGGCGAGGCGCTGATCTGCCCGGACGCGAAGGTCTACGTCATTGACGATGCCGAACTGCAGCGGGTATACGATTCCTACCCCGTGATCTGGAAGAAGAAGGACGCCACCCCCAAGCTGTGCTTCATGGGCTGTCCCCACATGAGCTTGCACCAGCTGATGGATTGGACAGACCGGGTAGAGGCGGGGCTGAAGGCCGCCGGAAACAAGAAGGTGGTCATCCCCACGGTGTTCACCGCCGCCCCGGCGGTGATCGAGAAGTTCAACGCCACCCCCTACGCCCCCCGGCTGAAGGAAACCGGCGTGATTCTCTCCTACATCTGCCCGCTGATGTACATGAACAACCCCTTGAGCGCCAAGATGCCCGTCATCACCTCCAGCAACAAGCTGCGCACCTACACCAGCGCCCGCTACTATACCGATGACGAAATCCTGGCTCAGATCACGAAAGGAGGCAACTGATATGAAAGAATTTACCGGACGCGTGGTAGCCGGGGGCTGCGTCACCGCCCCCGCCCTGGTTTCCCACGGCGGACTGAACACCCTGGCCTCCTTCCAGAAGGCTCTGCAATTCGGGGATAAGAAAGCCACCTGCGGCGATCAGAACAACCCCGACCTCTACGGCAAGCCCATGGCCGGCACGGCCCTGTGCCTGCCCCGAACCATCGGCTCCACCACCGGCGGCCTGGTGCTGTACTGCGCCTGCGCCATGAAGCGGCAGCCGGCGTGTATGCTGTTCTCCGAGCCCATCGACTCCCTGGCCGCTGCCGGGGCAATCCTCCAGGACGTCTGGCTCAGCGACTCCTCCATGCCGGTGATCGATTCCCTGGGAGAGGAATTCCTCCGCTATGTCCGCGACGGCATGACCGTTACCGTGAAGGAAAACGGCGTGGTCACGGTGGGGTGACGTTTCCAAGCAAATCGGGCGGATCCATTGGGATCCGCCCGTTCCTTTTTCCATATCTGCATAATGATAAAGCCAGAAAGGAAAACAACCGGCCGTCCAAAAGCCGGAAATGGCTCGGATGAAATTCCATTCCTCCGCAACCACGGAAAAATAGCGCAGGCTCCGCAAATCCATAGGCTTTCCGCCTCCGGGGCTGTTATACGGATATTCCATAAAAAACATTCATTCGCAAGAATGGAAGTTTTTGATAGGAAGATCATAATGAGACGGGTTTCCATGATTTTCTATTCCGAAAATCATGGAAACGACAACGCCGCCAGGCGCGGCAAACGGAAGGCTATCGTTCCTTTACGATTTCCAAAACCCAGTTCCCATACGCAGCCGCGTGGTTTATGGAGAACTCCCCATGGTACAGCCGGGGAAGAACCCGCAGGGTGCTGCCTGGGAATCGCTTATGGATTTCTTCTGCGGAGCGCCGCATGGTTTGGGTTTCCTTTTCCCCCACGAATATGTGAACCTTGGCGGAACAATGCGAAATGGAAGGTTTCAGAGTGTACAACGAGTTTGCCTGCAAAAAAGCGATCATATCCTGCTTTGTAATCTGACAGGTATCTCTGAAATAATCCGCAAACAACTCGGAATGTATCTTAAGAGACTGAAATTGGCATTTTGAAAACCAGGGATATTGGATCAAGCTATAGCAGCTTCCAAAGGCCGGCTTGATGAAAAAAGCGGTCATTTTGGAAGGGATGACCCGTGCGCTTTCCACCAACGCATACCGGCAGGCATCTTTGCGCTGAGACAAGATCTCCAGCAAAATCTGGCCGCCCAGGGATAGACCGCCGATCATCAACACAGAGCCGCCAAAGCGTTCATCGATAAAATCCAGGATTTCTCTGGCGTTTTCTTCTATTGTCGTGAATGCCCTGTCGCTTCCGGCATGGCCATCCAATATCGGAAGGATCACATGAAAATGCGCTTGCAGCAGTTCGGCGACTTCTCTGTAATTCCACCAGGATAACCCACCCCCGTGTAAGAGGATGACCACATCATGCTTTCCATAGTCCTCAATAAAGCCATCGTCCTTACTAAAAATAGCTAAATAGTCATAATTAGCAAGTAACTCCTCGTGAAGATCTTCGCAGGATACATCCCTTGTCCAGATGTCTCCATCATACCGCGGTTCTCCCAGGCTCCAACCAAGTGAGGCTGTTAAGGCCTTTGGTCTGACATTGAATCGAATAACAAAATAGCAAAATCCAGAATCTCCCTGGGAAACAAGGTACATGTTATCCTCCTCACTGCATGTTAATTCAATCTTGTCTGTCAGCATGGCAAAGACTTCTCTTTCTTCTATAGAAGTACGCACTTCGTCTCTGCTTGAAAAATCGGACAGACTTTTGGTTGGAGAAACAACTTTGGCGGAACAGTTCCATTTGAATCCCCAGTATATCAGCCAGCTGTTTAAGAGTGAGATTGGCGTGAATTTCCTGGCTTACTTGACCAATATCCGGATGGAAAAGGCGAAAAAGCTGCTGCTGACCAGCTCTGCGTCCATTGCGGAGGTAGCGGAGCAGTCGGGCTATGGGGACTACCGGGTATTTACAAAGGTGTTCAAAAAATCCGAAGGCATCACCCCCTCCCAGTACCGGCGGGATTTCCTGGAGGTTTCAGAAACGGGACGAACCATGTATGTGCCGCAAATCGCGTCCCTGTAACAGAAAAAGGCAGCCGGGTTCCCGGCTGCCTGCATAGGGGGAGGCGTTACTGCATACCCTGCTCGTAGGCCTCAATCATCTTCTTGACCATCTGTCCGCCGACGGAACCGGCTTCCCGGGAGGTCAGGTGGCCGTTGTAGCCGTTGGTCAGATTGACGCCCACCTCGGAAGCGGCCTGCATCTTGAACTTGTCCATGGCCTCGCGGGCCTGGGGGATGTTGATCTGGTTGTTGCTCTTCATATCCAAATCGCTCCTTTGTCGTTTTTTCCGGAAAGTTCAGACGCTTTCCGGGGGAAAACGACTTTTCTTTCCGCATCCATAGCTTTTCCCGGAACGAAAAAGCTATAAGTGTGAATGCAAGCCAAGATAAGAAATAACTGGAATGCACGGTTTCCATAAAAAATATCCGGCTATGCGCTATGCACAGCCGGATATTTTGAACGAAAAAGAATTATACTGATATTCCATAAAAAACTTAAATTTGCGAGAATTGAAGTTTTTTATAGGAAGATCATAATGAGACGGGATTCTATGATTTTCTATCTCGAAAATCATAGAATCGACAACGCCGTTAGGCGGTGTCTATCTGATAAAACCAAATGGTTTTATCAGATAATAGTATTACAAAACGCAGGAAGCAACCACCGCATAGCCTTCGGGCAGGGGCAGAGCCGCCGCCTCCGAACCAAAATGCCAGGAAAGCTTTCCGGCCCAGGCGGAGGCAACGCTGGTGAAGTGCTGAAGCACGATGCCCAGACTCAGCGCACCGTCGATTTCGGTGTTGTAGGAATCCGGACGGCTGACCAGGATGATGCTGCCCTCATGAATCACAAAGCCGTAGGCCTGGCGGTTCAAGTAGCTGGGCGCCAGAGAGGCGGCATAGAATGCCTCCCAGAGCATATCGTCAAAGAAGCCGATGTATTCATCCAGCTTTTCGCTGTTGCCCCAGGTGTCCAGATACACCATGTCGCTGACGCTGCGCTTGGGGTCGAAGTAGTGCCGCTTGGCACTGATGTCCACGTTGGACATGCTCAGAATGTTGATGCGCAGGCGCTTTTTCGCCTTTAGACTATAGCCGAAGGCCACGATGGCCGCCACGTCCAGATCGGAGGCGATGCCCAGCGCTTTTTTGACCTGTTCACTGTCGGTGAAGGTGAGCCAGCAGCTGCCCAGATCCAGATCCAGCAGCTTCAGCACCAAATCCTCCATAATGTACCCGGCGTTGATTTCCGCCAGGGGGTGCTTGCCGGACAGCAGCACCAGATAGTGGGGCGCGCCGACCAGGAACTGGTTGTAGCCTGCGGCACCCTCCAGCGCCTGCTTGGTGTCATCGCCGAAGACGCACAGCTCGGTCTGAATCTCGGGCACCAGACGGGGGCAGGCGTTCTGGTAATAGGCCTCCAGCTCGATCTGGACGGAGGTGGGAATCGGCCTGTCCGCAAAGGCGCGAACGGACTTTCTGTTTTGAATCAAAGCACTGTAATCCATGGTGGTTCCTCCTTAAAATGTTGAGACATCTGTTTCGTTTTCTTTCCGGTTCCAGTCATTCTCATATGAATTTAGTATAGCGGAAATTGACGGAGCTGTCAAGAAGCAGGGGAGGAAACAGAACTATTTTTGGCCAAATTATCTAATGTCTGCTGAATAAGCCGTGTTACGGCTTATTCACGCACCGTTAGGT
>CAMEWZ010000033.1 GCA_945946745.1 uncultured Clostridia bacterium
AACAGAAAACATATTTAGCCTTTTTGGTAACTGCTTAAGTTGATGACATTGCCCTTTGGGGAAGGTGGCCCGCCGTAAGGCGGGTCGGATGAGGTCAGCCGCTCCCATTTCGCCATACCTGGTGTAAAAGAAACGCGTATGCTGCACCTCTTCCGTCAGCCCTTCGGGCTGACACCTTCCCCTTTGGGGAAGGCTTTGGCTGGTGCAACTAACTACAATTTCCCATTTCACACAGCAGTAACGATACCGAGCGGTACCCAAAGGTGTAACGAATACAACCCTGCCTGCGCACGCATTGACAGCGGCGGCACGCCGCCACGCATTGTCTGCGGCCACTGGCCGCATCTGGCAGATTTTCTATTGCCAAATCCACCGGATTTTGGTATACTATGTGTGTATGAAAAATAGGATTCATCTCTATGTCAGCCCCAAAAACGGGCTGACCTGGCTGATGGCGCTGTGCATGGTTGCTTCGGCAGTGGCCCGCATTATGTTTGCTGGTTTGAAAGGGTCCGGCGAACCGAACCAGATGTGGAGCCAAATCATCCTGCCAATCGCGGCGACCGCACTTTATGCGCTTATCGCCCTGCTGGACGGCGAAGAACGGCTGTATAAAACAGCGATCCCCGTCTGGCTTATGGCTCTTTATGGAGGGCTTTTGATCGGAACAGTTGTTGATAATCGGATCATCCTTTGGCTGTTTTGGATCGCTCTGGTTTTCTTTGCCAGCCTGTATACCGATATCCTGGCTGGGCATCGAAGGCACGCCATCTTGTTCCTAATGCCTACCATCTGTGTCCCCCTGGCATTTGTGCTGTATTGCTGCCGGGGAGCCTTGCTGGATGGCAATCTGCGTCCGCTGTGGCTTTGCCTGCCGGATCTTCTGATGCTGAGCGGCATACTGCTGCTGTCCTTTGCCATCCGCATCCATCCAGTTGGGGAATACCATCCCACCTGGGGCGACCGTACCGACGGTCGGCGGCTTCGCTCCCTGCCGCCCATGGCACAGGTTTCCCCCTACATCATGGTGACCAGAAACACCTCTACCAACTATTTTCAGGAGTCGCTGGAAATCACCCACGTGGATCGCTACATCCGGCAGAAGCGGCGGGAGGGCCTGACCAGCTTCGGGATCACCCATGTACTACTGGCCTGCTATGTCAGGGCTTTGTGCCGCTATCCGGGGCTGAACCGGTTCCTGGCGGGGCAGAAGGTTTACTCCCGGGGCAACGACATCCAGTACTGCATGACCATCAAAAAGGAAATGCGGGCGGATTCCCCGGACACCGTCATCAAAGTGCATTTGAAGCCCACCGACACCGCCGATGATGTGTACCACAAGCTCCAGACAGCGGTGGAGCTTGTGAAAAACACCCCCTTGGATTCCAATTTTGACAATACCGCCGGAATTCTGACGCTGATCCCAGGAGTATTCCTAAAATTCGTGGTGTGGCTGCTGAAAACCCTGGATTATTTCGGGATGCTGCCGAAATTCCTGCTGGAGGTCAGCCCCTTCCATGGCTCCCTGTTCTTCACCTCCATGGGTTCTCTGGGCATCCCGCCCATCTACCACCACCTATATGATTTTGGCAATCTGCCAGTGTTTGGCTCTTTTGGCATGAAGCGTCGGGCCACCGAGGTGTTGGAGGACGGCAGTGTGGTTCAAAGAAAGTATGTGGATGTGAAATTCTGCCTGGATGAACGGATTGTGGATGGCTACTACTACGCTGCGTTTTTTAAGCATTACAAGCGGATTTTACAGCATCCCGAGGTTTTGGATCATCCCCCGGAGGAAGTGCTTCATGACATCGACTGAGATTCTTTCGTACCTGCCGGAGAGCTACCCCTGGCGGCGGGAATTTCACTACATAGACACCGTGGATTCCACCAATGACCGGCTCAAGGTTCTGGCAAGGCAGGGCGCGCCCCATGGCACGGTGCTCGTTGCCGGACAGCAGACCGGCGGCCATGGCCGTATGGGCAGAACCTTCCAGTCTCCCCAGGGCCTGGGCGTATACCTGAGCATCCTGCTGCGGCCGGACTGCCTGCCGGGGGAGCTGATGCACCTGACCTGTGCCACCGGGGTTGCCATGTGCGACGCCGTGGAGCGGGCGGCTGCCTTCCGTCCCGGCATCAAGTGGACAAACGATTTGGTATGGCAGCGGAAAAAGCTGGGGGGAATCCTTACAGAGCTGGGTCTCCGCACCACCGGCCATGTGGATTATGCCATTGTGGGCATCGGCATCAACTGCTGCCAGCAGGCGGCGGATTTTCCGCCGGAGCTGCGGGAAATGGCGGCTTCGCTGTCCATGGCGGCAGGGCGGCCAATTTCCCGGACGCGTCTGGCGGCGGCGATGATGCACTCGTTGGCCGTCATGGCAGATCATTTGCTTACCGGTAAGGACGTCATGCTGGAGCAATACCGCCGGGACTGCGTCACCATCGGCCAGGACATCTCCCTGGTACGGGGGGATGAGATCCGCTTCGGCCAGGCACTGGATGTGGACGGGGAAGGGGCACTGGTAGTGGCTTTCCCGGACGGCCATGTGGAGGCGGTCAGCTCCGGAGAAGTCAGCGTCCGGGGCATATACGGCTATGTGGGATAGGCATCGAACTGGAAAATGTGACATTTTTTCAAAATTTGTAAAATATTTATTGCTTTTTCTCCCAGTCTTGGTTATACTATATAAAGCAAACTAGAAATACTTTGGAGGTCAAGCATATGAAAGTATTGAACACGGTTGTGAAGCTTCTGACCGCGCTGGCCGCTGTTGCCGGTGCCGTTTACATCGTTGCCACCTACGGTGAGCAGATCGTTGCCTGGGCAAAAAAGACCCTGGCCGCACTGCCCAAGTGCCCCTGCTGCTGTGGCGATGCCGAGGCGACTGAGGAAGCCGAGCAGGCCCCTGCCGCTGAGGAGCCGCCTGTGGAAGAAGCAGCTCCCGCCGCTGAGGAAGTGCAGGACGTGCCGGAGGAGCCGGCGCCCGAGGTTGTCGTGTCCGAGCATGAGCCTGTGGCTGAGGACAAGGACTTCGCGGAATAAGCAAACAGAAGCAATGCCCAGAATGGCAGATCGCCATTCTGGGCATTCTTTTTTGTAAAGTGCGCTTGACATTTTTTGCAAAGCGTGCTATGCTTTTACTGTAAAGTTAACTTTGCATTTTCCCTTCACGGACGCGTGATCGGAAAGAAAAGGAGTCCTGTATGAAAACAAACATCCGTGCCCTTCGCAAGGAGCGCAAGCTATCTCAGGAGGAACTGGCGGATGCCGTGGGCACTACCCGGCAGACCATCACCTCTATCGAGGTCGGTAAGTATACCGCCTCCCTGCCCTTGGCCTACAAAATCGCCCATTATTTTGGATTAACCATTGAAGAAGTCTTTGATTTCTCAGGTTTGGAGGAATAATCATGAAAAAGTATAAAGAAACATTGAAAATACAGAGCATTGTTCTGGCAATCGCCTGTCTCGCCCTGCTGGGGATCTGTATTCTGGGCTTTGCCGCCGAGGCGGGATTGGTGGCCCTTACTCCCTCCGGGGACAGCCGTTGGCAGTCTCAGTGGCGGGGCTTTCTCAGCGGCGCTTCCTTCGGCGTACTGGCGCTGATGGTGTTCGGGCTGGTGCGCAATCTGCTGGCCCTAAAGGATGAGAAGAAGCTGAAAAAGCTGTACATCCAGGAACACGATGAACGCGCCATCCAGCTCTGGACGGCAGCCCGGGCCGCCGGATGCCAGGTATTCCTCATTCTGGGCCTGGCGGCGATTATCGTGTCCGGATATTTCAGCGCCACCGTCAGCTTGACGATCCTGGCCTGTGTTCTGAGCCTTAGCCTCATCAGCGTCGGCTTCAAGGTGTACTACTTCCACAAGGGGGCATAAACGATCGTGTTTGCAAAGCTTCCCGCAATGGTAAAAAGGGAACGGGCGCAAGTTTACGACTGCTTCCTTGTCCTGCGTGCCCGCTCCACAACCAGAGGAATCACGCACAGCACAAGGACAACTCCGGAGCCCGCCACCAGATTCCCAACGCGCTTTTTTCCCGCGACAGGCTCCGTGTTCAGTGTGCTGTCCGAGGGCTTGGCGGAATTGTAGGAAACGGTGACTTCGGAGCCAACCTTTCTGGGGGAACCCCAGTGCTCCTCGCAGGTGTAGGTTGTTCCGTCCACTTGATACTCCACCTTAATTAGGAAATTCAGATTGGGCCCGCCGTTTTGCAGTGCGGCCCTTGATCTGTCGGTTTTATCCACGCAGGCCACCACCACACCCTGGGTCTGCCGGTCAAACCGTTCCGGGTTCTGATCCAACAGATGAGAAAACATGCCGATCACAAACATACAGATTGCGGGAAATAGCAGATAGAGGCTGATGGTACGATAGGTTTTCCAAAATGTATCCATATCCGTTTTTCCTTTCAGCTTCCACAGTCGGTGATGACCATTTCCCCGTTTTCCACCGTGATGCGGCTGCTGCGGATGGTATCGTGGCTGTAGAAGTCCCCGTAGGTGTATCGGATGACATAGCCGTCCGGCTGCTTTTCAATGGACAGCACCTCATAGGCGCCCTCAATAACCCCAGTGATGATTTCATCCCCTGCATACAAGGTCAGTTCCGTTATTGCGCGCGCTTCGTCTCCATTGTCCACAAACTTCATCAGCAGCTGGGTATCGTCACCATACCATTGGGCTGCTTCCGCAGCCATTGCGTGCAGGGAATCACACACAGCGCTGAGCCGGTTTTCCCCCAGCTCGTAGTCCTGTCCGTTGTAACAGAAATAGCTGTGAGGAAGGAAGCCGAAGGTAAAGGTTTCCTCGCCAAAGACAAAGCAGTATTCCTCATACCGATATTGCACCATATCCACCTGGCAGCCCACCTTGGAAACCTGCGCGTTCAGAATCGTATTCAGAACCTTCTTCGCTTCGCCGGGATCCTCGAGGGTGATGCGGAAGGTATCGGGGGCGCCGATGGACTCGGTAAAGATCAGCTTATCCGGCTGCTTTTCCGCCAGCGCCGAAAGTTCCGGGCTGAATTGACCGATGGTGGTTGTGTTCAAGGGCAAATTATCCGATTCCTCTGCGCGGGAAAGGGCAAACACAAATACGCCGAGAGAAATGAGCATCCAGATCAAGCTGCGTTTCAAGGTGCGCTTCGCGGATTCCAAGTCTTTGCGCATGGTAGGGTCTTCCGTGATGATGAACCGCTCCGGATCTTCTGGGTCATACCAGAGAGGAAGCTGGTTTCCGACAGGCGTTTTGAAGTGGAAGCCATCCACATTCTCCACAGGAACCATAGCCTTGTGTTCAACACCGTCAACGGTATAGGCAATCTCAAACCACTGGCCAGCACTTCGTCCAGTTTTTTCCTTCACCTGCAAGAGGGTAGCCGTACCTTTCTGGGTGCAATGATTCCCTATCCGGTAGCTGATGACCGCAAAAATACTGCCAAGAAAGCGGAGTAGGGATAGGGCGCAAATCGCAACCGCTATGTAATATAAAACCTTCATATTGCCCTCCCAAAGAAACCGCCGCTATTTCGGATAAACCATCGGGGGCAGGAGCACATAGTCTCCGGTCAGAAGGTTGTTGTCCGGCCCGCCTGCCAGAGTGCTCTCGTTGCGCTTTACCTCCATAAATACAATGTTCTCATAGCTGAACCAGAAATGAAGATATTCAAACCAATCGGAAATGTCATTTCCCTTTGCGTCCTTCACCGTGCGGATGGTCAACTCCTGGGCACAGGGTGCGTCCCAGTCGGGATACAGGGTGTAAACCACCTCCTCGTATTCCGTGCTGTCGGAGCGGAACATGCAGTGTAGGTAGAATTCCCCGTCAAAGGTAATCCAGTATTTGGGCTGTTTATTCTCCATGTAAACGTAGTCGCTCCACCAGTCCCAGCCCTGGGTATGATACCGATTCTCCGTGGTCGCGGTGGGTTCTGTGGTCACTTCCTCCGTATACGCTTCTTCGGTCATAACGGTGGCTTCCGTCGCAACCGCGGCGGTAGTCTCCGGGGCTTCGGTGAAGACTTCCGCCGCTGCCGCGCTGGTTTCCGGCATGGATTCCGCCCCGCCGCAGGCAGAAAGCAGCAGGCATCCCACCAAAGCAATCAGTACGATTCGCAATTTCATATCCATATCCTCCTTTTATTTCTTATTCAGTTCCGTCCAATCCAGCTTTACCGCTACCTCTGGGTCAACGGCATTGCCGGATACGCCAATGGTATCCCCATAGCGGTTCTGATACACATGGTCAGCCGTCACGCTGCACTCCACGGTTCTGCCGGAGGACGTGGCATAGCTGTTGACGCCCCGGACGGCCTCGGAATAGTTAGCGCTCATCCGGCTCTGGGAAGCGCTGCGCTTTTCCCAGGAATCCATGATGCCAGCGGAGATTTCGGCGCTGTTCTGGGCGATCTGCCGGGATAGATCCATCTGCCGCTGCATGGTCTGAAGACGCATCTGTTGAGCCTGCGCGGCCAAGCCCTGGGCTTCCATCACCCGGGTCTGGTACATCTGCTCAACAAGCGCACTTTCCTGCTTGGTAAGCGCCGGATCTGGGGTCAAGCTCCCCACAAACCGCAGGAAAACCTCCGTGGCCTCCTGCTCCTTTTCCACAGGGGCCAGCATCAGATACCGCCGCTTGCTGCCCCACTGGATGACATCCACGTGTTTACCGTATTGCCTTGCATGGCCCAGGGGGATGGGGCCGGAAGATTGCTTGCGCTGCTGGGACTGGGCCTGCTGCGCTTGCTGGGCAGCGGCTCTGCGGTTTCGCTGCATCTGCCCCACCAGACCGCCCTGCATGAACCACTGGCCGAAATTTTTGGGTTCTTGTCCACCGCCGGAGAAAGCGTTGGAGAAAGGACTGGAAAAAGGATTCATGGTGGCGGCAAAACCTCTGTTGGCGTCAAAGTATTCCACTCCCTGCCAGTCCGCGCCCGCCAGCACCACCACATTCCGATTGCCCAGCCGGGCGGAGAACTTCATCAAAATGGCGTCGCAGACCAGATTGGCCACCTCAATGCGGACGTTGATATTGATGCAGTGGGACTGGAAGAAAGACAGCAGCGCATTCCGTTCTCCGGGAAGATTCTTGCCGAACTGACTGGGAAGAGCTGCCTTGGCAACGGGGATAACGGGGGTTTTCAGCACCTGCTGGGCATACTGCTGCAAGTAGGCTTCCGGCTCCATAAAGTCCTGGAAACCGGTCTTAATCGCCCCCGACATAGAGGCAATCATCCGCTTCTGCATGGGATTTAGGTATTCCTCGAAAACCTCCCGGGAGGAAGACATCAGCACCGTGGAATGGTTAGGGCTGACCGCCTGCACGGTGGCGGTAAAGGGAACGCTGTCGGACTGCCACTGAACGTTCAAGGCACCTTTCAGGGTGTAATCCGGTGGAACCACGGCGCTGGCCAGCGGGGTTCCGGTGCTGGCGTCTGTGAACTGCCGCAGATCCGGGTTTTGGGGCGCGGCTTCCCCCTCATAGGAAATATGGAGTTTGCACCCGCAATGGGGGCAGAAGGTAAAGGTTGTATCGTAGTTCACATCCAACGGCGCGCCGCAGGATGGACAGATGTACGCTTTGATATTCATGGTATCTCCCTCCTTATTCCAGCTTCTGCGCTGATTCCAGCTGCTTGGTCATGGGCAGGAGCCGGATATACGCGATCATCATTGCCAGCAACGGCAGGGTCAGTGTGAAGCGAAAAACAAACAGGGCCACAAAAGCGGCGTCATAGAACGTAAGGATCAGCCAGAGCGAAAAAACACTGAACGCCAAGGTCGTCCCGGCCAGGATTCCCAGCGCTACGATGGCTCCCCACACCTGCTTAGTTGTCTGGATGGTTACCTTAAAATCCGGATCCTTTTCCACTTCTTCCGGCGATTGCTCCCGGAGCTTTCTTTGAAGAAGCCTGTATTTCTTTACGGTTCTGACGATCATTGGCAGACTGAGAGCGAACACGGTAAGGAAGATCCAGCTGGACAAATCCAAGCCGCCATCCTGGCGGTAGGCGTGGACTACCGCCGCCACAGCGCCCATCAGCAGCACCACGGACAGGGCGATAAGGGCGAAAAGCCCAGCGGCGTAGCCCATTTTCGTCTGGATACAATAATAGTCGTATTTGGTATAGGTTTTCTTTTTCATCGTTCCTCGCTCCTTTCTTCCGGCTGTGGTTCAACCACCGGCAGCACCATGTTTTCGATGGCAGCGCACATTTTGGGATGCCGGATGACAAAATGGATAACAGGGGATTTGTTCTTGGTGACCATCACCCTGCTGCCCTCCAGGATGGTAATCTGGATATTGCGGAACGGCGGGTTTGTATCCCGTTGGCAGGTGTACCCGGGATGCTCCCGGGCAAAGGCATCGCACTGCTCCAGATATTCCTGGTATTCCGGATAGGTCAGACGGATATCGCCGGGATAGAACATTCCGGCCAGCGACAACCCCAGGGGATATCGGCTGAACTCCTCCTCTGAGATGGCCGGCAACACATCGGAAACCCTGCTGTGCTCCAGAATGTGCTCAACTCTCTGCCGCTCCGCGTTCACAAAATCCATAATTCCGCTCTGTTCTGAAATCCCGCACCGGGATAGAATCCGCTTTGCCAGATCATCGCCGATGGTGTACAGGGGAAGATCCGAAAGAAGTGACCGCCGGGAGCCGATTTCCGCGCTGTCCTCCCGCAAAAAATGGGCAAAGGCCTCTTTCCTGTCCGGTCCATAAATCTCCATCAAAGGCGAAGCCCGCTTTAATAGCTGCCCGGCCTGCTTCTGATAATGGGCAACCTCGGTTTTCCGGTTTGTCAGATACAATCTGCCATCGCCAATATGCCCGGCAATGCACTCGCCCTGTAAGGCTGCGGCTCCCGATACCCAAAGCATGTGGCGGAAGGCGCTGGTCTGCATCCCGGAAAGATAGTAGGGGGAAATCTGTCCCGTCATGTACATGGGGATAAAGCTTTCCAACCCCAGCATCATTTCGTGGAAGAGACGGTCTACATTGTGGATCATGTTCAGCCGCAGCCCCTTCTTCAGCATCATAGCCATGCCAAACATCCACTTTTTCGGGAACTGGGAATCCTTCGACATTTCCGTCATGGGAAGATCGCTGTACATGGTAACAGGGCTGGTGCTGCGGGAAAGCACCGTAGCCTTGAGAAAGTCCAGCTGAGCCTCCATCAATTCCGGCAGTCCGGTATAAAACCGGGCGGTGGGAAGCTGGATGGGGGATGTTGGGGCTTTCATTTCATCAAAATGGATGACCCGGATGTATTCCTCCAAGTCAAATTCGTCGATTTTTTGCAGGAAACGATCCATATTTCCGGCATTCTCCGGGGACGTGCCCTCGCACAAATACCGCGCCACCCGGCGGGCGTATTCCTCATTCCCCGCATCGGCTGGCAGATCGGCTCCCATCAGTGCCGCAAGCTGTTTCCGCTCCCCATCGCTCTGGCAGCGCCGGGCAACGAACCGCCCTACGCTCAGCGCAAACGCGGCGGCATCCCGGGGCGTTCTCTGGCCGGAACGGATGCGGGAGAGATAGGATGCGTCATAGCTCAGATACCGGGCAAGCTCCATATTACTGATGGCGAAGGCATCCAGCAGTTCGTTGAGATTGCGGCAAAAACGGTCTTTGTCGAAGGCTTCCCAGGAAGTCAGCGCCTCCTGGAAAGCGGTTTCCACCGTCATCCTGGTAATTTCTTCCAGTCCCCGTTCCTGCGCGAGGGTCGCGATCCCGGCAGCCAGCTTCTTCCATTGCTCCCCATCCGGTTCCGGCCGCTGGGTGCCGCGGCGATACCGGCTGATGACCGGCGCAGAGATGCCGCTGACAGCAGATAACTCTCTGGCCGTACAGTCCAGCTGTGTCAGATACTCGTTGAGGCATTCTTGAAATGTCACCACATATCCCTCCCCGCCAAGCGGCTGATTCCGCAGGCATTTCCTTCCAAGAGGAATATATCACAGGCAGAAAGGAATTGCAAAAGAATTGCAATTCAGTCATTGACAAATATAGAAATTCTATTTGCATCCTGTAGCTTCCGGGCAAAAAGCGGTCAAGACACGCTATCCATAAAAATATGCCTCGGCTCAAACGTGAGCCGAGGCATCTGCATATGATTTTCCATACTCCCCTAGGAAGATGAAGGGCTTTGTCGCACCCCGGGAGGCATCTCTTTCCATGGGAAGTAACTTCCTATTTCTGATATTTTCCCTGTCTTGACCTTGGGAGCCATTTTGGCTGATACACCCACAGCGTCAGCAGGATAAAGACACCAGCGCAGGCCAGGCTGATCTTCCAGCCCAGAGAAAGGGCGCTGTTGTGATAGGTGATGGCTACGGTATGGGTGCCCTGGGACAGCTCCACCGCCACCATGCACTCCCCTACCAGCTGGATCTCGGTGCTTTTCCCATCTACCGTCACCTGCCAGTTTCCGTTTTGGGGAATGGAGGTATACAGCAGGCCGTCCCGGTCGCAGTCGATGATGCCCTCGACATGGGTGGAATCAAACCGCGTCTGCCGCAGTGTGGAGGCGTTCAAAACCGCATAGCCCTGCCAGAACCGGTCCGCATTCAGAATCGCCGCGCTGACGGTCATGGAGCTTTCCTCCCCCGCATCGCAGACAATCCGGATATCCAGCACATCTCCAGCCTTCACATCCCCCACCGCCAGCATCTGGGGCAGGCTGATGGTTTCCTTGTAAAGCTCCAGGCCGTTGACGCTGACATAAAAATCATTGCGCTTGGGCAGATCCAGGTGGATGCAGGCAAAGCCGTCCCGGTCGGCAATATAGGTATAGGTGACGTTGGAATTGGCCGAGGTATCGCCGTATCGGCAGTAGCCGCTGGAATTGCTCTCCTGCACCGTGGCGCCGTTTCCCAGGATGGTCAAATTCTCTCCGGGGATTCGGTGCCACACCTCGCTATCTAGTCCCGTGGCGGCGCTGAACAGGTCGTTCTGGAATTGGAAGGCATTGCCGGAGGTGTCAAAGGTCAACTCCGCCAGCTCCTTCTCCGCCAAAAAGCCCAGAGGGAGCCAGGCCTGGTTTTGCAAAAGAGTAGTGTCTCCAAAGTGATTTGCCTCGGTGAAGAAGGAACTGGTCTTGTCCCTGCCGTCCCGGTCAATCATATACTTCAGATCCAGGAACAGGTTCGCCACCGGGGAGCTTTCCTCGAACAGATAGCGGTTGTAGGTATTTTTCGCGCCATAGCCCAGAGCCTGCATAAACAGGGTGGTTTTCACATTGGCAGAGCTGGTAAAGGCGGATACCCCGTTATAGCCGTTCAGTGCTCCGTCGTTTAACGTCTGAGAATGGGTGGTTTCCGCCCGGTAGAAGTCCTTTCCCGTCTCCCGTTCCTTCATATAGCGGATGACCGAGGCGGTATAGGTGGTGCCCTTGGGGTAATTGACCACGCTGGTGCCGGTAAAATACAGCCCAAAGCAGATGAGATTCGCGGTCAGCTCCACCGCCAGGATTCCCAGCACCAGGCCGCTGGAACGTCTGCGCTGCAAGGCCTGTTCTGCCCGGGCACGATCCAGCTGGTATTCGTCCGCGTCCTCGGGAACCGGCTCCTGGATGTTTCCGCAGAGCATCGCCAGAAGATACAGCACCATAAACGCCAGATTGTATACAAAATACAGCGGGAATTGCAGTTCCAGCGAACCGATGGTAAGGGGCACCGTTTCCGTCAGCTCCTTGGAGCAGGCCAATATTCCGGAGGCCAGAACCGCGCCCAGAAGAATCTGCCCGGTGGTGAAATTCCGCCGCATCAGCCAGGCCCGGTAAGCCATGTACAGCACCACAAAGCTGTACAGGAAGCTGAACCGGTAAGGGATCATATTGGTAAAATGGAAGCCGTGCCAGATATAGTCCAGCTGGCGGATGATGAAGCTGACATTGAAAAACAGCAGCAGCCCCACAGCGCACACCTTCTCCCGCCGGGGAATTTCCCGGGACAGCAGATATAGGAACATCAGAAACACGCTGAGGATCCCGCAGTAGACATTTGGCAGGCCCTCCTTGAAATTCGGCTCGATGGCGCCGCCCATGTTTCCCGCCACCAGGCGCATGGCCTCGAACAGGCCCGCCAGGTCATTGGAATTGGCAATGTTCAGCCGGAAACCGGTGGGGAATTTGTTCACACTGGACTGGGTGGTTTGCAACGCCGCCAGGGCGGGCAGCTCCAAAATCGCGGTCATTCCAATGGCCAGCGCTGAGAACAGGGCAATCCGGAAAAGGTCGGCGAAGAATTTCTTCCACCCGCCCCACCGGCAGAACTGGTAGACGAAAAACAGCAAAAATACAAAGATGCAGGTGAACAGCCCAATATAATAATTGGAGAAAATGGACTGAAACAGCGCCAGGGTATACAGCAGAAATTTCCCGTCCTGCAGCAAATACACCGTCCCCAGGGCCACCAGGGGCAGCAGGGCAAAGGTGTCCAGCCACATCACGTTCCACTGAAAGCCCAGCGCCCAGGCACACAGGCCGTAAAGCGCACCGAACATGGAGAGGGAAAGCTCGTCCCTGCCAAAAAGCTTTTTGAGAAAATAGGCAAAGCTCAGCCCCGCCAGGCCCAGCTTCACCGGCACCAGCAGGGAGAAAAAGCCCAGCAGCCATTCTTCCGGCACCAGCACACTGAGCAGATTCAGCGGCGAGGCCAGATAATAGGCGATCAATCCCAGATAGTCCATTCCCAAGCCGATGCTCCAGGTGTAAATGAGCCCCTGGCCCTCCCGCAGCGCCCGGCGGAACTGGACAAAGAAGGGATAGTATTGGTGGTACATATCCGAATATAGCATGGAATACTTGCCAAAGGGCGCATACTGGCTGATGAGCATGACAAACAGCATTCCCACACAGGGTATGGCAAAGGCCAGGCCCAGATCATTCCATTTGATTTTTCTCCCCTGGGGCAATCTCATAACGATCCTCCGCTGAAAGACAATTTTGTATCATGCGTACGGAACAACGCAAAACGCTTTGAAAGCCAAGGCTTTCAAGCCTTTCGT
>CAMEWZ010000034.1 GCA_945946745.1 uncultured Clostridia bacterium
TGGAAATGACAAATCCCTCCCCAGCCGAACAGGAGGAACCCAATATGACGAAAAAGAGAATTTCCGCTGGGCGGATTATTCGCAACATCCTGGCCGCCGCCATCATCCTAAGCATGCTGGGGATAACGGCCTACGCTGTGGCAGGCTATGTGATCTTTGACAGTCCCCAGGATATGCTGACCAGCATTTTTGGCGACAAGACGGGCTATGACCACAAGGACGTGACCCATTGGACAGACCCGGAAAAGCCCGGTGAAATCTATGACAATCCCGCCTATGACCGGGTGCCGGTGGATGAAGAAGTGATGCAGTCGGAAGCCGCGCCGCGGGTCACTCCGGTGGGCCAGTCCATCTCCTGGAAGGGCTATACCCTGACGGTGGATGCCAATATGTATGACAAGGTGACGAAATGCGGTGTGCTGACCTATACCATCGAGAACCCCGACGGTCTGCCCCACTATGAGATTGCCAAAAACGGAGAGATCTACTTCCCGGATGGGGAAATCCTGCACGTCAACCAGTATGGCTACAGCTATGTCATCAAAGATCAGTCCACCCAAAACAAGCTGACCGCGACCTACTATTACCAGCTGCGCAATCCCAAGAATTCCGGGCTGGAGCTTACCCTTTCGGAATATGTCCTAAAAAACACGGAAGCCTATCAGAAAAAGCTGGAAGCCATCCAGGAGCAGCTGATGCGTGAGCACACCCAGGAGGAAGCCCTTGCCTTTGAGAAGACCTATGTGTCCAGCGACTGGGAATGGTTTGAAGAAAACTTCACCCGCGAGGAACTGATTCAGAAGGGGTATGAGGGAATGCTGTTGATGTCCCAGGAGCTGAAGGAGCTGGACGCGCAGTGCGTCTGTCCCGACAAAATCACCATCCCGGAAGCAGATCTGGGCGAAATGAGCAGCGTGACCCTGGCGGATGGAAAAATTACGGTTTCACCCATTGCCATCTGTGTAGATGTTACGGATATGCAGGACTATCCCAACGGATACATTGCCGTTACCAAGATTCGCTTCAAGGACGGATCGGAATATTTGGTACGGGACGATAACACAGCCAACTATATGTTCGCCGTTGGGAAAACTGACCGGGACGTCACTTTCATGTTCAACCGCATGATCGATGTGAACGAAATTACCTCCGTCATCCTGGACGGCGGGCTGGAATTCTCGGTGAATTGAAGATTACCCCTCCCGGGTGGGAGGGGTATTTCTTGCTCCGGTAGGGCGGGCTGCCCTCAGCCCGCCGCAAAGTTCGCACTGTTCCCAAACGCGGCGGCTTGAGGGCAAGCCGCCCTACCGCTGGGTGATATGGCCGTGAAGTTCCTGGTACAGCCCTACGGCGGTAGTCACGCCCAAATTTTCCCCCTCCGCCAGCAAGCTTTCCAAATCCTCCGCCGTTCGCCAAAGGGAAAATGCTGCCTCGGAATCCGACAGGGCAATCTGGTAATGGCAGTGCAGCGTTTCCTCTCGCAGCCCCCCTTCCAAAACCGTCCCCGGGAGCAGGGGAGTTGCGGAGGCCCCGTCCTCCGTTAGGGTGATGATCTCCCCATCCAGGGCCAGATCCAGCCAGACTTCCCGACCCTGCCAGGGGGCGAGATAGTCCCCCAGAGCCACGTCCAGAGGAACTGGGGACAGAAACACTGGACAGCTTTGCTCCCGGGCATACCAGTCCGATACCGCCACGGGGCAGGGGAGGGCCTGCGCCAAATGAGCAACCAGGGCGGCGGTTTCCTCCACGCCAGGCCGCTGGAAGTCCAGCAGGACACCCCAGCAGCCCAGGGATGTTACCACGTCTGCCAGTTGTCCCGCGATTCGCTCCGGGTCATGGCCGTGGATGGGGGTGCGGTCATTGAGAATCAGCAGGGAATCCGGCGGCAGCTCCCGGGGCAGGTTGGAAAGCCCGGTGCCGTAAGGGGAAAAATGGCAGGCCATCCAGGCGGTTCCCGGCGGGAGCAGGGGATTGGAGCGGATTTCCGCCGCTGTCATAGCAAAATATCGCCGAATCGCCATGGACAAATCCTCCTTCCCGTGGTATAATTATCGGCAGTGGTGTGCTCTGTTTAGCCTTCTCCTTGAGGAGAAGGTGTCAGCCCATAGGGCTGACGGATGAGGTGTAGCCGCGTTAGTAGCGTTACCTGGATACGAATTTGCCGAGACCCTTATGCCAATCTCAATATGGTTCTGCACACCTCATCAGTCAAAAATCAAAGATTTTTGACAGCTTCCCCTCAAGGGGAAGCCGTTGAAGAGCGCTTCTACCACCAATATACGAATTACCGGAGGACAATATGCCCTTTTCTCTATTGCCAAGGCTGATGACGGATCGGCTGACAGACCTGACCCCGGAGCTGTTCCGGGAGAAAAATATCCGGCTGCTGATGCTGGATTTTGACAATACCATCGTGCCCTATACCACCGATGTCCCCACACCGGACATGGAGCGGTGGCTTTCGCGGATGAATGCCTCGGAAATCCAAATCTGCGTGGTGTCCAACAGCCACAAAGACCGGGTTCCGGCTTTCTGCCAGGCACGGGGCATCGACTGCATCACCCACGCGAAGAAGCCTTTCTCCAAGGGCATCCGGGAGTGCCTGGAAAAATACGGCATCCCCGCGGGCCAGGCCGCCCTGGTGGGAGATCAGATCTACACCGATACCCTGGGTGCCAACTGCGCCGGGGTCACATCGATCCTAATCAAGGCCATCCACAACCATACATTCTGGCTGAAGGCACGCCATGTGCTGGAACTGCCATTTATTTTCTTAGCAAGAAACAGGAGGATTACGAAATGAAGAACCTGGATAAGTACCTTTCCCTGCTGAACGGCGAGGTGGACGGCCTGCTGCTGACCTCTCGCTACAGCCGCCACTACGGCGCGGAATTTGACATCGCCGAGGGCGTGGCCATCGTTACCCGGAAGGGATGCCGCTATTTTACCGACAGCCGCTATATCGAGTCTGCCCAGAAGAACCTGAAGGGCTTTGAAGTTCTGGAAATGACCCGGGAGCACAACTTTGTGCAGCTGCTGAATGAGGCCATCGCTGACTTCGGCGTGACCGTTTTGGGCTATGAGGAGCGCTATCTTTCGGCGGAGGAATATTTCGGCTATGAAAAGAACCTGAACGCCAAGCTGGTGCCCTTCAACGAGCCGATCTATGCCTTCCGGGGCACCAAGGAGGACTGGGAAATTGCTCTGATGCGCAAGGCCCAGGCAATCACCGATAAGGCTTTCTCCGAGGTCATTACCCGCATCCGGCCCGGTATGACCGAGCTGGAGCTGCAGGCGGAACTGATCTACTGCATGTATAAAAACGGCGGCACCGGTCTGGCCTTTGATCCCATCGTGGTTTCCGGCCCCAATACCAGCCTGCCCCACGGCGTGGCTGGGGAGCGGGCGATTCAGCCCGGCGACTTCGTCACCATGGATTTTGGCGCCAGCTACATGGGCTACTGCTCCGACATGACCCGCACCGTGGCGGTGGGCTACGCCACCGAGGAAATGAAGCAGGTCTACGCGGTGGTACTGAAGGCCCAGGAGGATGCCATCGCCGCCACCAAAGCGGGCGTTCCCGGCCAGGTCATCGACGGCGTTGCCCGGAAGGTCATTGCTGAAGCGGGCTACGGCAAGTATTTCGGCCACGGCTACGGCCACAGCTTAGGCCTGGAAATTCACGAGGCCCCCAACGTCAATACCGCCAACGACAAGCCCCTGCCTGTGGGGGCGGTGTGTTCTGCGGAACCCGGCATCTACCTACCCGGTAAGTTCGGCGTCCGCATTGAGGACGTGACAATCCTGTCCGAGAACGGCTGTGAGGTGATTACCCAAAGCCCTAAGCAGCTGATTGTCGTGTGAGCCAAAAAGTGGGATACCATATGGGGAAGGGCGTGAGAGTGATGAAAAGCGGAAGAAAATTACGGTTCCCTGTGTATCTTGTCGCATTTTGTGTAACGGTTTTCCTTGCTTTTGCCATGTTGATTCTGGTTTCGTATATGCCTCAAGCACCGATTGATGAGCATATTGGGGAATCGGCGGGGTTCCTCAAGCGGGAGGGCAATTATATCGCGATTGCAGATTATACTGACAGCGCAACGTTGGATAATTTTACGGATGCAATGATTCTCATGGAAAGCAAGGCTTTGACGAAGTATAGCTTGAGCTATACGCTGCTGAATCCTGTCTACAGCTATGAACCAACTGAGGGAAAGGTTGAGGATCTGTTTCATTACGCATATGATCTGGAGCCGACTCCGTCATGGTATTATACCAGGTATTGGATGGGATTCCGGGCGGTTGTTAGGCCGCTTCTTGTCATCATGAATTATATGCAGATACGACAGTATTTGTCATATACCTTCTTTTTCCTTCTGGCTGTGCTGATTGCAACCATATCCCGAAATCTGAATCTAAGAACGGCCATTGCTTTCACTGTGAGTATTATTCTGGTAAAACCGCACATTATCTGTATCAGTTTGCAGTTTTCCTGCTGCTTTCTGATAGCATTTCTTGCGATGCTGTTGGTTCCGTGGTTGAACCGGCATGAAGCCTATGAAAAGCTCTTTTTTATGGAAGTTGGCATGCTGACGATGTATTTTGACTTCTATACGACACCTATACTGACCTGTGGTATGCCGATGATTTACCTCTATCTGCTACGGGCGAAGGAGAACCGCAGGACGCCTGTAAAGAGCGTTTTGGGAAATACGGCTGGGTGGTTAGCGGGCTATGGTTTGATGTGGATTGCCAAGATGGTTTTGACGACCCTTTTGACATCGGAAAATGCCATTGCCAGTGCGTTTACCTCGTTCTTCTACAATACCGGTATTAAGGGAGCGGAAAAGGTGAATCTTCTGGATTTGTACCTGTCCGTCTATAGGAGAATAAAGACGGCGGTGCTTTCCGATTCTATCGCAGAAGTATGTTTCGCCATTGGCATGGCGGCCATTGCAGGAATGCTGCTTTATCGGCTTTACAAAGGAACGCTGTATTTGCGAGATTTTGCGGAGCATCCGACAATGCTGTTGATTGGATTGCTTCCGATTGCTTGGTTTGTGGTTGCTGCCAGACCTTTGATTAACCACGCCTACTTCCAATATCGGAGCATTCCCGTTTTTTTCTGGGCTATTGGCGGATACCTGTGCCTGCTGTGGAAGGATAAAAACAACGTTCTTTCAACAAACTATGAAAAAAATCCGGTATTCCATGAGGAAAATTAGTTTTTCCTCTTGCAATCTTTCTTGTTATAGGTTAAAATATATGCGCTAAAGTTTTGTACAAACAAATCACCTTCCGGAAAGGGAAGGCAGTCTTAGGAGGATAAAGATCATGATTTCTGCAGGCGAATTTAGAAACGGCGTTACCTTTGATATGGACGGCAAGGTTATGCAGGTTGTGGAATTCCAGCACGTCAAGCCCGGCAAGGGTGCGGCTTTCGTCCGTGTGAAGATGAAGAACGTCATCACCGGTGCTGTGACCGAGACCAGCTTCAACCCCACTGCCAAGTTCCCCACTGCGTTCGTGGAGCGCAAGAAGATGGAGTATTCCTACAACGATGGCTCTTTGTACTACTTCATGGATCAGGAGACCTACGAGTTGGAGCCCATCGATGCTTCTGCCCTGGACGATTCCTTCAAGTTCGTCAAGGAAAATGATATCTGCACCATCATGAGCTATAAGGGCAAGGTATTCGGCGTGGAAGTGCCCAACTTTGTTGACCTGGTGGTGACGGAGACCGAGCCTGGCTTTGCCGGGAACACCGCTACCAACGTGACCAAGCCCGCCACCGTGGAGACCGGCGCTGAGGTGAAGGTGCCCCTGTTTATCAACGAGGGCGACAAGATCCAGATCGATACCCGCACCGGCGAGTACCTGGGCCGTTCCAAGGCATAATGGGATTTCCCTGGGGGACGATTGCAGTGAATCGTCCCCTCTTTTTAAAATGGCTCACCCGGCGCTCCCGGGGAGCATCCGATAAAAAGGAGAGGTTATTATGACGATTTCTGAAAAGTCTGCTTATCTGAAGGGCTTGATGGATGGCCTAAAGCTGAATACCGAGTCTGACGAGGGTAAGATGATTGCCGCCATCGTGGATCTGCTGGGAGATATGGCCAAGCGGGTTACCGATATTGAGGAGACCACCATTGCCATTTCCGACGAGCTGGACGAGATTGAGGAAGACCTGGACGCCATCGAGGACTTCATCATGGATGAGGACGACGAGGACTTCGAGGATTTTGAAGACTACGAGGATGACGACTGGGACGACGAGGAAGATCCCGAGGAGGGTTTCGATTTCGGCGACGAGGACACCACCGTCTATGAAGTGGAATGCGCCTGCGGCGAGATCATTGACTTCGACGAGGAGACCCTGGAGAAGGGGAGCATCGTCTGCCCCAACTGCGGAGAGACGCTGGAGTTCTCTCTGGATGACGAGGACGAGGAATAATTCCCGAAACGCAAAACTGCCGTGGCTCAGCCACGGCAGTTTTTTCGTTCAAAGAAGCGCCTGCTCCCACTCGGCTTCCCGGAAACCGGTAAGCACTTTCCCATCCTCCGTCACAACGAAGGGTCGCTTCACCAGCATCCCGTCGGTGGCGAGAAGCCGCAGCTGTTCGTCCACCGTCATGCCGGGCAGCTTCTCCTTGAGACCCAGGGCCTTATATTGCAGGCCGCTGGTGTTGAAGAATTTTTTGACCGGCAGGCCGCTGACGGCGAGCCACTGCTTTAGTTCCTCATAGGTGGGATTGTTTTCCTTAATGTGCCGGGCGGTGTAGGCAACGCCGTGGGCATCCAGCCAGGCCTTCGCTTTTTTGCAGGTGGAGCAGGGCGGATATTCCAGAAACAGCATATGTTTTTCTCCTTATGATTGCATTTTCAGCAGCCGTTTTACGAACTGCTTGAAATAATGCAGCTCGAAATAATGGTGCCAGAGGAAGGGACGCTTGCCGTCCAAATAATCGCCGAAGTATTCGTGGCCAGCCTGATAGCCCTCCTGGAGGGATTCCGAGAAGGGGGCATACCAGTCCTGCATGTACCAATTGTACCGGTACAGATCTTGATAGGACTTCATATAGCGTACAAAGCACTGCTTGTAGTGCTTCTGGGTTAAGTAGCAGGCATCCGGCGGCTGGTAGCCCCGATCCTGGGCAAAGCGCTGCAATTCCGGGGTGTAGCCCATAATGAAGGGGCCGACAAAGTCGATGGGGTATACCGGTATATTGGCGTCGATGTATACCACATCCAGCTCCCGCATCCGGTTGACGTCGGTCTGGTTGTCGTCGCTGATCACCAGCCGCTCCACGATCTCCACTTTTTGACCCTGGCGGGCAAAGAGCATATTGTGGGGCAGGGAGCCGGACAGAGAGGCTACCACCTGGGAATTGCGGATGTAGTGAATCATCCGGCCCAGGGGCACCTTCTCGGGATACAAAATGGTGTAGCCGTTTTTCTCGAAGAAATTGTCCAAAGCGGCAAAACCGAATTCAAACTGCTGGCCCTTTTGGAACTGGCTGCGGCTGTAGTAGATCTTCTCTGGGGCTTCCCAGGCGGGGTCGGGAATCACATTGTCCGCGACCTGGTCGAAAACCTTTAATAGCTTCGGCGTATAGGCCTGGCGCATATGGATGCCCAGCTCCGGCACAATGACCTCCCGATAGGTGGTGGGACGGTTGATGATCTCCAGCTTGTCCCAGATTTTCAGCAGTTCCAGAAATTCCCGGTAATTGCCCCTAATTTCCCGCTCCTCGTTTTCGTCCAGGAAGAAAACATATTTGTCGATGGTGTTGTCATTTTCCAAAAAATACCACAGCCGGGTGACACCCTCGATGAGAAAATGCCCCCAGTGATTCACCAGATAGCCGCAGTAGACCACCTTTTCGTCCTTGTATTCGGGATTTTCAAAGGGATAGGAAAATTGCACCCGGCCGGGAATAGCGGATAGATCCACATATTGGCCCTGGCTGTCCACCACGCCGCCCTTGCCAAAGAGCAGACCAAAGCTGGGATCCCGCCTTAGGGGCAGGATGGTGGCATTGCTACCCTGCCAGATGGCCGGATTTTCCCGGACTTCAATGGGGGCGTCGCACCATTTTTTCAGAGCCTCAGCCTTTTTGGGGCGCAGATAAGTATAGTCGATATGCTGCATAAAAAATCCTCACAGTTGCAATGAATTACGGGATAGGGGGAGGTGCTGCGGATCCTTGTAGCTGAGCCGCAGGGGAGTGCTGACTAACAGGGTATAGCCCACGCCGCTGCCTGGGAAACGGCCAGAGAATCAGCGCGATGGCTTTGTAGTGGCTGTGTACATGTTACCACGGTTCCGGAAAAATGTAAACCGCGATTTGGAAAACAGTCAATCGGACTGTTTTCCCAGAAGCCGTTTGATTTTGGCAAACGCACGCTGGGACAGGTCGATGAAACACAGGTAGGCGTATCGCAGTTTATACTGGTAAAGCAGCCGCTCCCAAAGGGGAAGGGGCAAAGGCTCCCGGCTGGGACGAAGCTGGCGGCGAAGCATCAGATTCATTTTCTCTACTTCAAACAGGTATGGCGGCTTTGCGCAGTAGCGGGTACCAAAGTGCACCAGCCGTCCCTGGCTGACCTTGGGGTGCCACTCGGTGGCATAGGTGCATTTACCGGTAAAGATGTCGTGTTCCATTTCTGTCGCTTCCCAGGGATGCCCATAGTTGGCTGGATCAGCGTCCATGGCATGAAGGCCGTGAACCGCCATGGCCAGGCACAGAACGGTTTCGTCCGCGTGGGGCGCACAGTAATCCGGCCAGGGATATTCCTCATAATGCTGGCAGATATGCTGGCATTCCTGATACAGCGCGTCGCAGATTTTCCCACGGCGGATGAAATACAGACCGCCGCAGATATCCGGCTTCCAGTGGACACGGCCATTATATTCCCCAACCTTACCGTCCTGGAACAAGCCCTTTTCCGAATCGATGGGATAGTTGGTGCCGCAGCCGGTAAAATCATCGGCGGTAGCGAAGTAATCCCAATAGGCGTTCAAATCGGCATAGGCCAGGCAGTCGGCGTCAATGAAGATCGTCTCGTCATAGGGCGCGCGAACCAGCAGCTCAAACTTGTCCCAGAAGGCATTCAGCGGATGCTCCAGCAGAACCACTTGATCGAACTGCGCGGTGATGTCGTTTTCCCGGTCGCACATAATGGCGAAGGGCATGGGATGCTCACAGAACAATTTGTAGGAAAGCAGAAGATTTTGCGCCAAACGGTAATATTTTTCATTGCCGGTGGCGATGGTGATGAAGCCTCTGGTCATAATGAACAATCCTTTCCTATTTTATGGGAATCGGCCGCAACGGCAGGGAAGAAAAACTTGGGCAACACCGCACGAATGGGGACAGCGGGCTTCGGCGGATCTTTTGCCCCGTTATGCGGCGCTGCCCTTGATTTCTTTTGTATAAAGTATATAATAAGAAAGAAAATTTGTCAAATTTCTTCCGATAGAAGGAGGACGGAATATGGACTTAAGAAGCCTCACGATCTTCATGGAGGCGGCGGAGTTGGGCAGCTTTACCCAGACGGGGGAAAAGCTGGGCTATTCTCAACCCACCATTTCCTTCCAGATCAAGCTTCTGGAAAAGGAACTGGGAGTGCAGCTGTTTGATCGGATCGGCCATACCGTGAGTCTGACGGACGCGGGCAGGGCGGCCCTTGGCTATGCCCAGAGCATCTGCCATCTGTCCCAGGAGATGGTGCTGGACAGCGCCCAGCGCCGGGAGCCCAGCGGTATTTTGCGGCTGGGTACGTCGGATTCCCTGTGCGGCCCGCTGTTGGCGCGGCATTTCCGGGAATTTAGCAGTGCCTATCCCAAGGTGTCGCTGCATATCTCCACAGGCGATACCGGCGAGTTGCTGGAGTATCTGGATCACAACGAGGTGGACATGATCTGCACCATTGACGGCCGGGTCTATAACACCAACTATCTCATCGCCCACGAGGAGGAGATCGGCGTTCATTTTGTGGCATCGCCGGAGAACAGCCTGTCCGGGAAGGAGACCGTCCGGCTGGAGGAGCTGATTGACCAGCCCTTCCTGCTGACGGAAAGAGGCATGAGCTACCGCCGCTTAATGGATGAAAAGCTGGCCCAAAGCTCCCTGGAAATCCAGCCGGTGCTGGAAACCGGACGGGCGGACTTGATTTGTACCCTGGCGGAGGAAAACGCGGGCATCGCTTTCCTGCCGGACTATGTGACGGAGGAAAGCGTCCGGCATGGCCGGTTGAAACGGCTGAAGGTGCCGGACTGCCAGGTGGTGGTGTGGAAACAGGTGCTGTACCGCAGGGAAAAGTGGGTGTCCCTGCAAATGCGGGCCATGATTGACCATCTTTCCCGCATCCATCTCACAGGCGGCGGGCCGGAGGGAGGAACCTGGGGATGAGACGGAAAATTTCGCTGCTTCTGCTGACGGGAATGCTGCTTGCCGGCTGCCGGGCGCCGGAAAACACCGCTTCGGAGACTGGGGCGGAAGGCACAACGCAGTCCTTGGCCGCCACGGAAGAAACCCTGCCTGCCACAGAGCCGGAACCGGCGGAGGATGCCTTCGTCCGGGTGACCAAGTACATCCCGGAAATCCGGCAGGAGCTGCCCTACGCCACGGAGGATAATTTTACCGGGCAGGTGATCTATGATTTCCCCGACGCGTATCTTCGCTGGGGCACGGTGAAAAAGCTTCGGGCCGTCAGTGAGGAATTGGCGCAGATGGGACTGGGCCTTAAAATCTGGGACGGGTTCCGTCCGGCGAGCGCCCAGTTCCGTCTGTGGCAGGTCTGCCCGAATCCCACCTACGTGGCCAACCCGGAGAAGGGCTTCAGCAGCCACAGCCGGGGAAACACCGTGGATTTGACCCTGGTGGATGAAGCGGGCCGGGAGCTGGAAATGCCCACAGCCTTTGACGACTTTACCGCCAAGGCGGATCGGGACTATTCCGACTGCTCCGAAACCGCAGCTGAAAATGCCCGGCTGCTGGAGCGGATGATGGAAAAACACGGCTTTTCCGGGTATTTTGGAGAATGGTGGCACTTTACCGATACCCAGGATTACCCGGTGGACAAGGTTTTTGAACCGCCGGTCAGCCTGGGATAAATGCAAAAGGAGAAGAACAATGTCCATTGAAAAAGTGCGGGGCTTTTTTGCCCAATATGGTATAGAGAATCGGATCCTGGAATTCCCTGTTTCCAGCGCTACGGTGGAATTGGCTGCCCAGGCGCTGCACTGTGCGCCCTGCCGGATTGCCAAGACGCTGTCCTTCGGCGTCAATGGCGCGCCCATTCTGATTGTTACTGCCGGAGACGCCAAGGTGGATAATGCCAAATTTAAAGCCCGCTTCGGTGTGAAGGCAAAAATGCTGTCTCACGATGACGCGGCCACGTTCATCGGTCATGCGGTGGGGGGCGTGTGCCCCTTTGCGGTGAAGGAGGGGGTGGCGGTTTATCTGGATGTTTCTTTGAAACGTTTTGAAACCGTGTTCCCCGCCGCGGGGAGCAGCAACAGCGCCATTGAGCTGACCATTCCGGAACTGGAAACCTATTCCGGCTTCGCGGACTGGGTGGATGTGTGCAAGGCTTGGCAGGATGATAAGGGATGCTGACCGCGGCTTCCTCCGAAAAGATGCCCGGACGCTTGAAAAAAGCGTCCGGGCGTTTCCTTATTCAAGTTCGTCCATATCCAAAACATCGCCATTCTGGGTCAGAGACTCCAGTTCTCCGTCCCGGATGACATAGCCCTCGCCGCACAGCAAAAGGTTTTCGTCATCCTGGTAGAAATAACTGCCGTCGGGAAGGGCAAAGAAGGTGTGCCCAAAGCTGTCGGCATAGGTGATATCCTCAAACAGCCGCTGGCCGTCCAGAATCGTATCCTTGACCTTCTGGTAGTGGGGCAGTAGGTTCACATCGGTCAAGCCCAGACCCTCGGCCCACCGGGGGAACGCGGGAGAGGATTCCCCTTCCTCCTCCGGCTGTACGTAGACCGCGTCGGCGCTGTTCATGCTGCCCGCGCTGATACCCACTACCACGCCGTCAAAGCCCTCCAGCTTCTCCCGCAGACCGATGGCCTGGAAGAACGCGTTCTGGGTGGGAACATGGCCGCCGGACAGGAAAATCAGATCGCTGTCCTGGATCAGCGCCTCCGCCTGACCGGCATTGAAGCCGTCCAGAATGTGGTAGGACTGAAACGCCATCCCGGCCTCGGAAAAGGCGCCCACCGTATCCGCGCCAAAATGGCAGGTATCGTCCCGGTTCTCGGGATCCGCGGCGATGAACAAGGCCCGGGGATTGGGGGGCAGAACCTCCCGGATGCGGTCGATGAAAGCGTTGTCATTGCTGAGAATCGCCCGATCCGCGTCATTGACATAGGGGCTGCTGGTAACGAATAAAACCATAATGAAAAATCTCCTTAGTACGAAACGCCGGGGAAATACTCCTGCGCGAAGTCAACCTTCTCCACCTGGAAGGATTTTCCGTTTAGATATGCCAGGGAACCGGCGTCGGTGGTGAAGGCAAAGGTAAGCTTATAGGAATACAGAGCCTGGTAGCTGCGGTCATAGCGCTTGTCCAGCTTACCGTACTTGCCGTCTCCCAGCAGGGGATGGCCTGCATGAGCGAACTGGGCGCGGATCTGATGGGTGCGGCCGGTGATCAGCTCACATTCCACCAGGCTCAGCCCGGAGGCGCTGGCCAGGGTCTTGTAGTTGGTCTGACAGGTTTTGGAGCCGGGCTGAGGGGTGTCGGTGACATAGACGCGGTTCTGCTTGGCGTCTTTGAACAGAAATCCTTTGAGACTGCCCTCTTTGGGCTTGGGAGTGCCCTCCACGATGGCCAGATACCGTTTGTCGATCTCCCGATCCTTGATTTTTTGGTTCATCACCCGCAGGGCTTCGGCGGTTTTGGCGGCGATGACGATGCCGCCGGTGTTCCGGTCAATCCGGTTGCACAGGGCGGGGGTAAAGGCGTTTTCCTCCC